>NZ_JAUBUI010000029.1:0-72310 GCF_036705385.1 Microcoleus sp. B3-A4
TTAAATTATTAATACATTACCTAAAATTTCAGGATGTTCCCGTTCCGGCAGTATTCATACCTTGATTCAGCAACGCCATCCACAGCACTTGAAAAACTGGTTTACAAGCTGCTGCTACTGTACTTCATAAACCTGGAATAGGCTGTAGGTTTAACTTTGACTGTGAAAATAGTCACACTTCGACTTTCTCTAAATGTTCGATCTTCGTTCCCAAAACTTTTAGGAATTCGGCCAGCCAGTTAGGATGTGCTGGCCACGCGGGGGCGGTGACTAAATTGCCATCGACTACGGCTTCGGTAACTGGAACTTCTGTATATTTGCCGCCGGCCCGGAGTACGTCGGGGCTGCAAGCGGGGTATGCGGTGCAGCGTTTGCCTTCGAGTACGCCTGCTGCAGTTAGAACCTGTAAGCCGTGACAAATAGATGCGATCGGCTTTTTGCTGTTGGCAAAGTAGCGGGTAATTTGCAGCACTTGTTCGTTGAGGCGGATGTATTCTGGGGCGCGTCCTCCCGGGATAATCAAAGCGTCGTAGTCGGCCGGGTTGATTTCGTCAAAAGTCGCGTTTAAAGTGAAGTTGTGACCGGGTTTTTCGCTGTAGGTTTGATCGCCTTCAAAGTCGTGAATAGCGGTGCGAATTGTTTGGCCTGCTGCTTTGTCCGGGCAGATGGCGTGGACGGTGTGACCTACCATTTGCAGTGCTTGGAAGGGAACCATTACTTCGTAGTCTTCTACAAAGTCGCCGACTAGCATTAATATTTTTTTGGCTGTCATGTTTACAACTCCTGTTATTTTGATTTGGTTAAATAGGATTTCCAAAAAATGCGGGGCCGTTAAAAAGCTTGCCCCGCAAGCTATTCTGGTATCTAGAAACCGTTGCGTCCCCAAATGACCATTGAAATTGAGAAGGAGAACAGAACTAGCACCGAAACCCAACCGAGTGACAAAATATCCATAGCTATTTATTGAACAAACTGTACAAAGTGACTCCAAACCTTATGATAAGTCAATTTGAGCCATTTTAAGAATGAGGGCGCCGTGAAGGACTCGTCAAATTTTAGTGCCGCTGAACGGGTAGAATCTTTGAAGGCAGGGAGTGTTGCTGCTTTGTCTTGTTTGCTGGGTTTTGGGGCGATCGCCCTTGGTAATAGCTTAATTCTAGCGGATAGGTTGGATTCTCTGGCGAGTTTGCAGGTAAGGGAAATTGACCTAAATTTTGCCTTCAGAGGGGCGATCGCACTTTTGGGCGGTTTTTTGTTCGGCGTGACTTACCGCTATGCGATTCGCCAAGATGTTAACCCGCAGCTTAAATCTGGTGCGGTGTTGGCTTTTGGGTTGGTCCGGGCTTTTGGACAGTTGGATGCTGGATTGTTTTTTGAACCCGGGAAGATGCCCGCCCTACAGGAGTTATTGCCGTTTGCTGTTCGCGGTGCCGAGAGTGTAGTATTGTTTGCGATCGCGGGTTTGGTTTTGGATTGGGCGATGGGGCGATCGTGGATTAAGCCTTTCGATTCTTAAGTGCCAAATCTTGCAGCATTTTTAAGAACAGGCAAGATGCCTGTTCCACAAAAGTTCAATTTTCCTGTGGGCCGTTGCTCCTAGCCCGCCCAAAAAATACAATTTAGATGCGATACAGCTTATTTTTGCACTAAACCCGCCCCTAAAGATTTAATACCTCAAATTGTGGATTGCCGTAAAGCATTTGCCTGTCTACCGCCGACAAAACTTTATTGCTAGCAGCATCAGAAACTAAACACTGACAAACTAGCTTCGCTACATCCGCCCGGTGAATAGTTCCAGCAACTAGACAATCTTCTGTTAAAATACCGTTGCCTGTTGCAGGTTCCGATTTGAGTCCGCCCGGACGAATCACTGTATAAATCATCCCGCTTGCTATCAAATGATTTTCGGCTTTTTCTTTCTCAATTAAGACCGGACCCAAAGTTTCCAAAACTTGCGGTTGCAAAGCAGCGGCACTGTTACCGCTACCGATGGATGAAACTAAAATAAATTTTGGCACGCCTGCTTTGACAGCCGCATCAATCAAGTTTTTGTTGCCCAAATAATCGGATCTTTCTCCATCTTTTGGCAAGCCGCCAATTGTGCTGATTACGGCATGAATTGGATCGCCGCCAGCCATCGCAGCTTCCATAGCTGCTGCATCCAAAGCATCGCCAGTCAGGACTTTGATGCCCATTGCTTCTAATTCGGTGCTGGTGGCGGACGATCGCAAAAGTGCTGTTAGTTGCATCTTTTGTGCTGTCAGACATTTCGCGATTTCTAAGCCGACTCCTCGACTAGCACCAGCTAAAAAAATGTGGAATTTCTCTGCCATATCAATTTTGATTTAAGGGGTGCAAAACTTTGTTTGTTTGACTGGGAGTTATTATACAACAATTTTCTGTCAATTGGTTGGTGAAGTAGTTTTTTTATTTAACCGCAGAGGGCGCAGAGTACGCAGAGTAAGAGAGGGGAATGATTCGCAATTACCATTTCCAATTTCCCATTTACGTTAGATTTTTCTGCCCACTATTACTACCCAAGATTGAGCTTCGCGCGGTAAGCCGGGGGGGCGATAGTAGTGATTGACAATTGCAAATCCCGCTTGTTCTAAACAAGGCGCTAAAGTATGATATTCCCATCCGGCAGTATAGCGTTTTCCGGTTGGCCGCTCGTCGTATCCCTCCCAGTTTCCCCGGCACATTGACATGACAATTGCACCGCTAACAACTAAGGCTTTGTGCAAGTTTTGCAGCACTTTCACCATCTCGTCGCTGGGAACGTGAATCAGGGAAGCATTCGCAAAAATACCGTCAAATTCTGCCTCGGGCAAATCGAGATTCAGAAAAGATTGCTGCCAAACTTCGCATCCTGACAACTCTTTTGCTATTTCTACAAAAGCCGGAGTTGCATCTAAGCCTACAACTGTGTGCCCTTGGCTCTTGAACGCTACTAAATCTCGTCCCGGCCCGCATCCTATATCGAGAATTTTACCGGGATTGCGCGGCATAGCATCCGTCAGTGCGGATCGATTTTGGGATACGTCGTGATGCCAAGTTCCTTCTCGGAAGGATTCGGCAGTTAGCTGGTATTCTGCGATCGTAGTTTCTTCGCGTTTGTCCACAATTTCCCCCTCTTGTATTATTTGAGATTTGAGATTTGAGATTTGAGATTGAAAAATGTCAACCGTAGAATAAGGGTTTCTGGCTACAAGTTAAGAACTTACGGCTTACCCATTTGCTACCTCAGAAACCCGGTTTTTCTTCCCCATGCGTAAACGTAAAATATAGATATTGGGTAGGGACACGGCACGGCCGTGTCCTACTCTATTTCATCCGATTGAAAACTGGTATAAGAGTTAAACAGCCAGGGTTTTTTGTTCAGCTTTGGTAACTGCTGAATCAACTTCTAAGAGAGAACCTTCGGGGGATTCGATCGCAAACCCTGCATCTCGAATCATGTCCCAATCTTGATGGGCAGCTTGTCCGGGAGTTGTGAGATAATCGCCAACAAAGATAGAATTAGCAGGGTAGAGTCCGAGAGGTTGCAGCGATCGCAAATGCACCTCCCGTCCCCCAGCAATCCGAATTTCTTGACTGGGAAGCAAAAATCGGAACAAACAGAGAATTCGCAAACATTGGCGGGGAGTTAACCTGTTCACATCTGCAAATGGCGTACCGGGAATCGGAATGAAAAAGTTGATCGGCACGCTAGTAACGCCCAACTTGCGAAGCGAAAGCGCTAAATCGATCGCATCATCATCCGATTCGCCCATCCCCAAAATTCCGCCGGAACAAGTTGTGATTCCCGCTGCTTTTACGTGTTCGACGGTTTCAACCCGATCGCCAAAAGTGTGAGTCGTGCAAATGTCCGAGTGATATGATTCGGAAGTATTGAGATTGTGATTTACGCGATCGACTCCCGCTTTTGCCAAGCGATGAGTTTGCTCCTCGCTCAACAATCCCAAACAAGCGCAAATTTTCAGGTTATAATTTGCCTTCACAGTCTCAACAGCATCCAAAACGCGATCGAAAGTAGATGCGTTAGGTTGGCGACCCGAAATCACCAAACAAAACGTACCTGCTTTTAAATCTGCGGCGCGTTGGGCGGCATCCAGAATTTTCTCCTTAGCTAAAAGCGGATATTTCTCAATTTCCGCAGTCGAAATTTTGGACTGAGAACAATAATGGCAATCTTCAGGACAAAGGCCACTTTGAGCATTTAACAAATAGTGCAGCCTGACTCGGTTTCCCCAGTAGTGGCGGCGCACCCGATAAGCTGCGTTTAGTTGTTCCAGCAAAACCTCATCCGGTGCGCGCAATACGGCTAAAGATTGCTCGCGAGAGATACATTTGCCCGCCAGCGCGTCGTCAGCCAAATCGTTCCAATTGGGTAAATTCATTACTAAAATTAAAGGGTTTACAGAGTATCCAAAACCTGACGAATCACCCGATAAATCGATTCTAGTTCATCAGGAGAAATGCAGTAGGGAGGCATCAAGTAAAGCGTATTTCCCAAGGGTCGGAGCAAAAACCCCGCTTCGAGAAATTTGGCTTTCAATAGAGGAGCGATGTCATTAAAATAACCGGAAACGCTTTCCGTTTTCACATCCATTGCTGCGATAGTGCCGCAAGTCCGAATCCGTTCGAGTTTAGGATGATTTCTCAGCCATTGATTCAGATATTTGCGGTGCAGTTTTTCCATCCCTTGATAAACATTTGGGTTTTGCTCCAAAAGCTCCATAGATGCTACACTCACCGCACAAGCTAAGGGATTTCCGGTATAAGAATGACCGTGATAAAAAGCTTTGTCCGATTCATCTCGCCAGAAAGCTTGATAAATATCCTCCGATGCCATTGTGACAGCAATTGGCAAACAGCCGCCAGACAATCCTTTAGACAAACACAGGATATCTGGCTTCGTTGCAGATTTAACAGAGGCAAACAGTTCGCCCGTGCGACCAAAACCCGTCATTACTTCATCGTAAATCAACAATACATTAAACTGGCGGGCAAGTTGTGCGATCGCCTGCAAAAACTCAGGGCGACACATTCGCATTCCCCCGGCACCTTGCACCAAAGGTTCGATAAAGATTCCCGCATAGCCGCCCTGCTTTAAGAAAAACTCCAATTTCTCTAAACTCGCCGCCTCTTTGCTTTCCACCTCCTCATCGCCGTCAAAAGTCGCCGGAAAAGGAACAACATCCCCAGCAAACATTAAAGGTGCAAAAGATTCCCACCACAGCGAACTTCTGCCAGCAGACATCGCGCCCACAGTATCGCCGTGATAACCTCCCTCAAAACTAATAAAGCTAGTGCGGTTAGTTTCTCCGAGATTGCGCCAATATTGAAATGCCATTTTTAGAGCAACTTCAACAGCAGTCGATCCGTTATCAGAAAAGAAAATCCGCGTTAAAGAAGCAGGCGTATGAGCCAGCAATTTATTAGCAAGTTTCTGGGCTGGTTCGTGAGTAAATCCCGCAAAGATTACGTGTTCTAACTTTTGGGCTTGTTCGTAAAGAGCCTCGGCGAGAACCGGATGGCTGTGCCCGTGAACAGTCACCCACCAACTAGAAATGCAGTCGAGAATTTGCCGCCCGTCTGCTAATTCCAGCACCGATCCTTTGCCGCGAATTACCTTCAGCGGCGGGGCAGCCGTTTTCATTTGCGTGAAGGGCTGCCAAATCGGTGAGCTTGAAGAATTATGCTTTTTATTTGCCGTCATTTTTACCCATCTAACTAATACCAATTCGCATCTTAATATAGCAATTTTAACTCAATTGTGAACTTTTTATTTTTTCTTCTTTCTTCTTGCTTCATCTCTTCCTTCGTGCCCTTAGCGTCTTCGCGGTTGATTAAAAAAATCTAGTTTGGTGTTGAGGGCTGCTGCCCTGCAACGTCTGCTGCCATATCAAGTATTCCAAGCCGATGGTTAAATTGGTCAGTCATAATTTTCTGCCTTTCAGCCAATAAGTCGTCATTGCTCCTTTGCCTTTAACGTTAATTTTACCGCGCTTTTCCAACAAATACTTATCGGACAGCAGTTCATAAGTTGAGCGACTAACTTGAATTTTACCCGGCAGTCCCTGAGATTCCATGCGACTTGCTGTATTCACAGCATCTCCCCACAAATCGTAAATAAACTTTTTAGTGCCGATGACACCTGCTACAACAGACCCAGTATTAATGCCAATGCGGATATTGAGAGGTTTATCGCATTCGCGGAATTTCATAATTTCTTGCTGCATTTCCAGGGCCATTTCGGCCATAGATTCGGCGTGATTCGTACAGGGAAGCGGCAAACCGCCTGCTACCATATAATTGTCGCCTATCGTCTTAATTTTTTCTAACCCGTATTGCTCGCTCAAGCGATCGAAAGCTGAAAATATTTTGTTAAGCAATTCGACTAATTCTTCAGGAGACGTGCGCGAAGATATTTCTGTAAAGCCGACAATATCAGCAAACAAAACCGTAACATCGGCAAATCCGTCTGCAATATTTATATGACCTTGTTTTAGGCGATCGGCAATCATGGCCGGTAAAATATTTAGTAATAAACGTTCCGACTTTTCTTGTTCGGCGCGCAATACTTCCTCAGCTTGTTTCCGCTGTGCGATTTCCTTGTATACTCGGTGAAACATTTGATTGAATGCGACCATGAGTTCTCCCAACTCGTCATCGCGCTTGACAGACAGAGAGTAGAAATCAGGTTGTTCTCGATCTTTGCTCAAAGCGTCTCCAGCAGCGATCAAGTCATCGCGCAATCTCAAGAGAGGTGCAATTACTGTCACCCCTAAAAAGAACATAGTCACAGAAGTGACAAAGGCTGATATAATGATGACTAGAATAGCAACGCGTTCGATAAATGCGTAGAGCTCCGGCTGAACCGTGGAAGCATCGTGGCGAACGATTAAGATGTAATCGCCTCCAAAATGTCGCTCCGTCCAAGCAATATCGTAGCGCTTGCCATCGAAATTGTGATGGTGAACTATACGAGATTTTTTTAGTTGCTGTAAACTGATTTCTGGCGCTTCGCCAAGTGTATATATTAGCTGACCGTTAGCTTGGTAAATAGATAGTCCTAACACTACTTGAGAATCCTGAGTAATATTTTTTACTTCTTCTTCCAAGAAAGTGCGATCGGAAATATCTTTTTGTAGCAAAAACTCTAGGGAATCAACAGTCGCCCGAGATACCTGTTCCAGTTGACTTAAAAGTTCATTTTCTCGCCGAAAATAAGAGGGAACTAAAATAATTCCCTCTATGACAAGAATGCTAGCAAATACCCACAAAGCTATTTGCCTAGACAAGCGAGATTTGAAAAATTTCAAAAATGATAAAATCCGCGATAACATAAAACTTACTATTTTGCCAATGGCTAATGTAGGACATAGGAAAATAAACCCGGTTTCTCGTAATAAATTTTTGGTTTGTCAACGAAGCAACCGCGCAGAAACCTGGTTCTCACATCCCCTGTGTAATTCCTGTAATTGTCAGCAGTCAAAAGCCAGCAGGCATTAACTGTTAGTTCTTGGCTAAGGGCTAACAACTAATGACTGATGACTCCGGACTAACTAGCAGACCCCTTCATAATATAATAAACAAATCAAACCGAAACTGCGCTGACTAGCCTGCCTGCAAGCAGATAAGTATTCATATCGCCCTTGCCTTTGATGTGGATAATTCCTCTGTCTTCAAACAGATACTTATTTTGCAAGATATCGTAAGTTGATTGTGTGACTTGAATCGCGCCGGCAATTCCGTGGGATTCCATGCGCGCTGCGGTATTGACGGCATCGCCCCAGAGGTCGTAAATAAATTTTTTAGTGCCAATAACCCCCGCAATTGCCGGCCCGGTATTGATGCCGATGCGAATGTTAATTCCTGCATGATGTTTGGCATTAAATTTTGCTAATTCCTCCTGCATATCTAAAGCCATTTCCGCAATGCTTTCGGCGTGGTTGGTGCTGGGATTTGGCAAACCTCCCACTACCATGTAAGCATCTCCAATTGTTTTGATTTTTTCCAAGCCGTACTTTTCCGTTAAGCTATCGAAGGCTGAAAAAATTTCGTTTAGAAACTTGAGCAGTTCTTCGGGAGATATTTGTGCTGAAAGCACGGTAAAGCCCACGATATCTGCAAACAAAATCGTGACTTCTGCGAAGCCGTCAGCAATACTGCTTTGACCGTCTTTTAACTTGGTAGCAATGGATTGGGGTAAAATATTGAGCAGCAGGCGATCGCTCTTTTCTTGTTCTTTTACCAATTCTACATTAGTTTCTTGCAATTGTGCCGTGCGTTCCCAGACGCGCTGTTCTAATTGTTTAGCATTTTGGCGCAACCTGCTGATAGATACAGTTAAGCCTGTAACTCCTAAAACGGAAAGTCCTACTAACAGTAAAAACAGGTTTTTAAGTTCACTTTGAGTATGTTGAGTGATGGTATCGAGAGGTTGAGTAATTTCTAATATCCCCCGCACATCTCCCACTTTCCAATCAGTTTTAGGACTGTCACGGTGACTATTGTGACAGTTCACGCAGCTAGAACTTAGAATATCTGCCTCGGCATATCGAAAGGCGGGTTTGCCGCGAACATCATCAACGCGGAAAAATTTTTCTGTCGGATTTTGCGTCAAATAGGTAATAGCTTGCTGTTCAAACTCGTCTCGGGCTCCGCCTTCTTTTTGTCGCCAGGGAAACGGGTAGTTGCTATAGAGACGAAGTGATACTTCGGGATTTTTTTTTGTGATATTGTTGCCTAGTTCTATTAAGAAACTGGCTGGTACGGGAACTGTTACTTTTGTCGGGTTGTAGTCGTGGGTAAAGTTAATTGCTTCAGCGGTGTTTAGAGGACTAACAACATTGGAACTGTAAAGGGTGCGGGCT
This sequence comes from Microcoleus sp. B3-A4, assembly GCF_036705385.1. Taxonomy (NCBI): domain Bacteria; kingdom Bacillati; phylum Cyanobacteriota; class Cyanophyceae; order Oscillatoriales; family Microcoleaceae; genus Microcoleus; species Microcoleus sp. B3-A4. The sequence continues at coordinate 8,883 of NZ_JAUBUI010000029.1, forward strand.
TCTTTAACAGCTTGGGCATAGAGGGTGGCATTTTGGAGGGCTTGCGATTCGATTAGGGTGGAGGAAAGACGAGACATATTTGCCATCGCTACTCCTACACCTACACAAAATAAAATTGTCACCGCAAGGAGAATGCGCTTATAAATTAATTGGCTGATGGCAGCCCGACTGCGAGAAATCAATTGGCGCATGGTATCCTCAAGCCTGAGGTTTAATCTCTATTTCAATTTATGCACTACTAACATAACACTGCTTGTTCAGACTATTTTGCTGGCGTCCGGGGTAAACCAAGACTCTCTGGGTGCAACGGAGGGTTAATTATGGTTTACCGCGAGTGTTTCGCTTATCCGTAAGAATACCCATAACTTTATAGGGATTTTCTGTTGAGTGAAGTACAGATGCTCGGTTAAGGACACCGCAGTGCCCTGTCCCTACTTCACGCACTTTTTGCTTTATCTCGGTTAGGATAGCAATTGTAGTCTATGGTTGGCGATCGTGAATTCTGACTCTACTGCCTCACCTACTAACAAGGAAATTTTTCCGGGAGAAGTTTTCGTCAATACTGCTGATTTTGATACGGGCATTCGGCGACTTTTACCTAAATATGACGAAATGCTGGATGTAGTAGCAGGCTGCATTGCTAACACAAATCATCGCATTTTAGAACTCGGATGCGGTACGGGGGAACTCACTTTAAAAGTTCTCAAACGCTACCCATCTGCGGAAATAGTGGCTGTCGATTACTCGCCGCGAATGCTTGATTTTGCCCGCGCCAAAATAGAGTCGGCAGGATACGCAGCCCGGTGGACTGGCATAGAAATGGATTTTGGAGAATGGGCGAACAATCCAAATTTATCAGGCTTGGGCGATAAATTCAATGCTTGCATTTCATCTCTGGCAATTCATCATCTTGAGGATGAGATGAAGTTGAAATTGTTTCAACGCATTCGCGGAAGTTTAAATGCTGGCGGCTGTTTTTGGAATGGCGATCCTATTTTAGCAGAATCAGCAGCAATGAAAGATATTTATCAAGCGGCGCGAGAAGATTGGGCGCTAAATCAGGGGGAAACCTTAGCACAAATTCGCGCAAATGTGGGAAAGAGTGTCTCTTACGGGTATTCTAATCCCGATCGCCTAGCTACACTTTCGGCACAGTTGGAAATGCTGGTAAATGCTAGATTTGAGACTGTTGCAGTGCCTTGGAAATACTACGGTATGGCAGTGTTTGGGGGATTTGTTAATTGAGGAAAGGAGTCTTGGAGGCAGAACTTCAATATGTAGGGTGCGTGCATAAGCACCTTACTGCTTAAAGAAACATTGCTGTTAGTATTTTGTGTTACTCAGTTATGTTTGAAAAAATATATAATCCTGTCAGAATTGAGGAAACAAAATGACTGCAAATGCGATTCAAAGTATTGACTGGGATGCTTTTTCTTCGGAACTCTCGGGAATTGAAATAATTAGCGATCGCACGCAAGTTGTCAAGCTATCTCAAGACTATTATCACTTCAGTCCAGTTTTGCAACCTCTCTTAAGTGATAAAACAGGAGATTTAGTAGTGCGTCCCGCCAGCGAAGCCGAAGTTTTGCGGATTGCTGCAGCCTGCGTTAAATCCAAAATTCCGCTAACTGTTAGAGGTGCAGGAACGGGCAATTACGGGCAGTGCATTCCCCTCAAGGGCGGCGTCATTTTAGATACCAGCAAAATGAACAGTATCCGCTGGATTAAATCGGGTTTAGCTTGCGTAGAACCAGGGGTGAAAATGTCGGTTTTCGACAAACAAGCGCGAGAAACTGGTTGGGAATTGCGGATGGTTCCCTCAACATATCGCACCGCAACGATTGGGGGATTTATCGGCGGCGGTAGCGGGGGAATTGGTTCGATAACTTACGGGCAATTGCGCGATCGGGGAAATCTTCATGCCGTTCGAGTCGTTACAATGGAAGACGATCCCCGCGTCATCGAATTGCGGGGCGATGAAGTGCAAAAAGTCAATCACGCTTACGGCACAAATGGGATTATTACTGAGTTAGAAATTCCCCTCGCCCCTGCTTATCCTTGGGCGGAAATCATCGTCGCTTTTGACGATTTTATGACATCGGCAAACTTCGGTCAAGCTTTGGGCGATGCTGACGGAATTATCAAAAAATTAATTTGTGTTTGTGCTTGGCCGATTCCTGCTTATTTTGCTGCTTTCCGCGAGGACATTCCTGAAGGTAAGCACTGCGCTTTGTTAATGGTAGCTGAATCTTGTCTGGAACCGCTGCAAGATTTGGTGCGCGAATATGGCGGCATAATTTGCTATCAAAAAAACGCGCAAGCAGCGAGCAAAGGTGCAGCCCTTGCTGAATTTACTTGGAATCATACAACTCTGCACGCTCGCAGCGCTGACCCGTCTCTGACTTATTTGCAGACGATTTTTCCCCCCGATCGAGGTTTGAAATTGATTGAGGAACTGTACAATTATTATGGGGATGAGGTGATGATGCACTTGGAGTTTTTGCGGATGAACGGCAGGGCGATCGCTGCGGCTTTGCAAATAGTTCGCTACACTACGGAATCACGGCTCAATGAAATTATTCGCTATCACGAAGAGCAAGGTGCAATGATTGCTAATCCTCACACTTATATATTGGAAGATGGAGGGATGAAAAGTATTAATGTGGAACAGTTGCAGTTTAAAGAGTTGGTCGATCCTTACGGTTTGCTTAATCCGGGTAAAATGCGGGCGTGGTTGGAACGGGATTAAGGGGGATGGTTTTTAGATAAGATTCGGATCTTGAAATCGCTGCTAGACAAACGAAGTCCGCCTAAGCGCTGGCTTCGCCCACGCGGACTGAGAAATGAGCAAACAGCAGTTGTAAATTTAAGGGACGGGGGCGGTAATTTCTGCAGGTGCGATCGCCCCTTCTGAAGGTACAGCTTGCTTTTCCAGTAATAGGCGCTGTTTGTTGCGAAATTCTGCGGCCGCATCGTTCAAATTTTGGCGCTGTTCGCTATTAAATTCTTCCATGCTGCGACCGCCTCCCAAATTGGATCGGTGAATTAAATCAAATATTCCGCTGCCGCTGCTGCGGCCGGAAAATGGGTCGGTATTGTCTTGAGTTTGAAAGTCTTGCAGCGGTTGGGCATTATTTAAACCGCTGGCTTGAGCGAAGCTTGCTTGAGGCGATAACAGAGTACAGGATGCGATCGCGCTTGCAGCAATCCCCATCATCAATTTGCCGGATTTGGAAGTTTTGGTGTTCATAATTTATTTGTTGAACTTTCAAAAAAACAATTCTATCTAAACAATATTCTGAGTTGCGACTAAACATTGTACCACTCCCAAGTCCGGCAGGGGTTTCAACCCCTGCCTCATAGCTAAAGTCCTCTCAAGAGGACTAATGAGTTGAACAGATATCGCCCTAAGCAAACCTGCGTTTCAGCAGCGGTTGAATGCTCAGCAGCGCCACCAAATCAAAGGCTAGCAATACTAACAGCGCTCCTCCAAAGGTAACATTACCCCAAGGAGCTTGCATGACGACACTTGCTAGCGACCAATCGCTGTGCAGGTACAAATAGCGGATGGGTTCGATCGCGTAACTCAGAGGATTGAGAGTCACCACCACTTGCAGCCACTCTGGCATAAATGACAGCGGCGCGAGGGCTGTGCTGGCAAATAACAGCGGCAGGTTAGTAACAAAAATTACCGCAATTAATTCTACGTGACCGGGGAGAGCGAAGGCTAAACCCAGACTCAAGCCGGTGACCCCCAAAACTAATAGTAGGACAATTAGGGCGATCGCCCCTAGTCCGGCAATTCCGGGGAATCCCGCGCCCAAAAACGCGCCCGCTGTAACGATTGTGCCGGTTTGGATAAAGCTGAGGGTGACGATAAAAATAGCCGAAGCCAGGACGATCGAAAATCTCGAAGCCAACGGCGCGACTAACAAGCGGTTGAGAAATCCGAACTCGCGATCGAACATAATCGGCAAACCAGCATTCAGCGCCCCGGCAAAAGCAGTAAAAACGATTACACCAGCGCCGAGAAATTGACCGTAATTCTGGCTTTCGCCGAACAAGCCTGCGGGTGCATTTTCAAACAGAGCTCCGAACAAAACCAACCACATCAGGGGCTGAATAATGCCTGCAACTAGCGTCGAGGGGCGGCGCTGCAATTGAATAAACAAGCGCTTTGTTAAGGCGAGTGTTTCTTGGATGAAGTCGCCCAGCAGGGAACTGGAAGTGTCAGCGGATGCCGTGGAGAGTGGCCGCTGCTGGTTGAGGTTGTTGGGGGATGTAACTGTACCGCTCATAATTGCTTGTTGTTGATTTTGACTGTTGTGATTATGTTTACAGGAAATATGTTGAAAGCGATTTTGGCAGGATGCTTTGATTATAGGCTATTTGGAGTTGAGAGGGCGGGGTAGCTGCTGCTATTGCTCTTCATCGAGTAGCTGGAATGAAAGGAGAAAATTGTAGTAAAATGGGTAAACGCTACATATTAATTTAGTTTCGGAACTCTTAACAAGATTGGAGGATAAATTGATGTCATCAAGTGCGATCGCTACTTTGGTCAAAATTATGGAGTCTTTGCCGGTAACTGTGAAAAATATAAATTTTAAACACCTACAATCATTAGTTTGCCAATTTAATATTACTTACTGTTTATTTGAATCCCGACAGTAAGTTATAAATTTCGGCTGAGATTGAAAGTCAACTGAAGCACGGGGATATATCTACAGTTAGTTGTACAGCAGATAGCACTGTTTTTCAGAACCTAAAAGCAGGTTTTGATTGAGAGGAGTTGCGGCGACATAGAGACTCATTAGCACGCGATCCCTATCCGATGACACTCGATAAAATCTGTGAACTTATCCGGGAAGTTCGTTGTGAAAAAAATTCTGAAAGAGAGTCACAGCTATCAAACTGGATAATAATTGAAAAATAAACTCTTATGCCATTGGGCAGTATGTTATATAAAACAGTCTTGGATGCAACATCACCACAGACGGGCTACCACAGGGATTGCCGATACAAAACGGTATATATAGAGGCTTTGCGTAAGTCCTATAATTGTCATCCTGAACGAGAGTGTTGCGAGCTTCGTGAAGGGTTGCTCTGATAATGACAATTTACCATATTAGAAGGACACGGCAGTGCCGTGTCCCTAGAGATGCCGCTTTCCACCAGTGGGTATAATTTACGATCGCATCGCCTGTTTTTGCTCCGCCTTCAAATCGCGGTTGCTAGCAGCAGCCAACTCCGCATCCAACAGCGTCTTACCAGTCGCAGCCAAATACACATCATCCAAACTCGGTCGAGATTGAGCAATCCCAAAAGTAGGAAGTCCCGCATCTTTCAAAGCTTGCTGAATTGTCACCAGCGCATCGCTTTGCGGTGTTACTACTAAATTGAGAGAATTTCCTTGAGCCGTGTTGACAATTACTTCCTGCACAAAAGGCAGTGATTGCATCAGATTTTTAGCTTTTTCAGCTTCTTCGATCGGGGAAAACTCCCGAATCCGCAGAGTCACCCGATCGCCCCCAACCCGATTTTTCAACTCCTCCGGCGTGCCCTCAGCAATCACCGTACCCTTGTCAATAATCGCCACGCGATCGGCCAAAGCGTCAACTTCTTCGAGATAGTGACTCGTAATCAAAACCGTCGTACCTTCCTCCCGCAAGCGGCGCAGGAAATCCCACACTACCACCCGGCTTTCAATATCGAGCCCGACAGTCGGTTCGTCTAACACCAAAACATCCGGCTGGTGAAGCAACCCAGCAGCTAAGTCGAGGCGTTTGCGGATACCGCCGGAATAAGTGCCCGTCTTTTTATTTTCCCACTCCTCCAAACCGAGGAGTTGCACCATTTTGTCAATCCGCCCTTTAATCGTATTGCGCGGCAAATGGTAAAGCGCTGCTTGCAGTTGCAGGAGTTCCCGCCCCGTCAGCACCTTATCGAGAGCCACTTCTTGGGCGACATAGCCTAGTCTTTGTCTGGCAATTCTCGGCTGACTGACAGCAGAAATGCCCGACACTTCAATGCGTCCGCTATCGGGCGCACTCAAAGTACAAAGTACCCGCAGGGTTGTGGTTTTGCCTGCACCGTTGGGGCCTAGCAAACCAAATATTTCCCCCGGTTCTACCTTGAAGGAAACATCTTTAACGGCTTCTACAGTGCCGTAGCGTTTCTGAAGATTTTCAATTAAAACGGCGGGAGCCATATATTTTGGGGATGAACTGGTTGTTAATATTTTGACACTTCCGGGCTCAAATTGCCGGAATGGTCGATCGACCAATGCGATTGGCTGTGCTTGTAACGATCGCACACTCCTCCTCAACCGGAAACTGCTTATAGTTTTGATTCTTAATGCCAGTTTAAAAAATATTAACTTTATAGCGGTTCTCAACCCTGATGTTTATCAGTTTTCCCAATCTCCCATCTCCAATCTTAGCTCCAAAAAATTATGAGTTTTGAGTTAATTATAACTTCTCAGTTAGTAACTCAAAACTCACAATTGTTCAACAAGTAGAGATGCACCCGAAACCTGTTATTTTATAATTATCTCTACCTATAGGCTGATGTCTAACGCGATTTTGATAATTCACACCGCTCTCAAACACCTCAAACTGTCCGGCTAAGTATTAAACACAGAAAACTTCATCAGGTTGCCATTTTTACTTTTAACCAGTTCCCAAAAAAATGTAACTGTGTGGCAGCTCTAAACCCCGATAGTTATCAGTCATTCCCCATTCTTTAATCGAAAATCGAAAATGGTATTAATTCCCCTAAACGGAGTTGACTGTGGCGTGTTTAATCGACAATTTTTATCCAACCGCGACGCACGTTGTAGAGCAGTCGGTTGATGATGGCATACTCATCTTCATTCAGCGTTCTTTCTAAGAGTGCAGATCTGAGCTGCCTCCGGTCGTGGCGAGTCACGACGCTGGAGAACATGACCTGACCAAATAACTCTTCGAGTGTCATTTGGGAGACTGACATGATAAACCTCCTTGTTGATTGAGACAGATAAAATTTTAACAGGCTTGTTGTATTTGTATTATGCACTCTGGGAGTGGCTCCAAAGGCGATCGAAAACATTGACACGGTGTGATTTTTTGGTTAAAAATCTGTGACCAAGACTTTGATGCCAAGTGACTTGGATCTCTTAAATTGGTGATCCTTGTCACTAAAGTCAGGAGGAAGAAGTCAGAAGTCAGAGGGAAAAAGACCATCAAGCGCGATCGCCAAATAATCGCTTCGCTTATCGCCCTCAAAAGCTCTCCATCCCCTCCTCATGGCTTCTCAAAACCTCATGTTCCCCTATGCCAATTTTGCAGCTAATTGAGGCATCGGTCAATAGTCGCCACAACCGACTCGGCCAACTCTTTCAGCGCGTAACCCCCCTCCAAACCAAAGGCGATGCGGCGGGTGATTTGCAGGCAGTATCCGGTGAAAGTACCGAAATCTGACGGCATCAGAGTCATGCTCGCCAGCGGATCGGACGCAGTAGCGTCATAACCGGCGCTGACAATCAACAAATCCGGTTCAAAGTTTGACAAAAACGGCACGACAAGAGATTCAAAGGCACTCAGGTATTCAGCTATGCCGCCGCCCGGATACAGGGGAATGTTCAGCACGTTGTCGTAGGCTCCGCGCTCCTCGGCATCTCCCGTTCCCGGATAGCACGGAGATTGGTGCAGGGAACAGTAGGCAATTTGCCGGCAGTTTTCCACCAAAGATTGAGTGCCGTTGCCGTGGTGCACGTCCCAGTCGAGGACGGCGACGCGGTTGATTCCCGGCTGTTCCAGGGCGTAGTGAGCGGCGATCGCAGCATTAGAAAACAAGCAAAAACCCATCGCGCGGGCGTTTTCGGCGTGATGTCCCGGCGGTCTGGCCAGCACAAAAGCCGGTTCCCCCGCAGCCACCACTCGATCGACCCCATCGAGCCAAGCACTCGCCGCTAGCAGCGCTACGTCGTAACTTTCAGCAGAAATCGGCGTATCACCGTCGAGGTAGCCGCCTCCCCGATGAGCCAAATGTTCGATTTCTTTGATGTATCTTTGCGAGTGAACTTTTTTGATAGCCGAGAACAGTTGTTGTTCGCGGTGCGCCACTGGGGTGGGCAGTTGCCACTCAATTTGAGTCGCCCAAGGAGCCGCTTTCAGAGCGTTGGCGATCGCCGTTAAACGTTCTGGTCGCTCTGGGTGAAGCATTCCAGTCTTGTGCAGCAAGAAATCGTCGGAGTAGATGACGGGTAGCATCAGCAGATTTTAGAGTTAATATTTGAGATTTTAGATTTTCTGTTTGCTTTAATTCGGCCTTCGGCTTTGTGAAATTAAAATTTCGATCGAGTAACCATTTTAATTTCTTATAGGAGCGTCAAAAAAGCTCACGAAAGCATGAAACCCGACCGCCTAAAAAAACCTTTTTAGCTTTTGCCAACTGCTGACAAAATCACCAACTGACAAATTATCAATTGTGCTTGTTTCGTCCCTTAATTTTTCTGGCAACTTTCCCATAAAGTCAAAGGCAAATTGTGATATAATTTCAGGAGTAATTTGCAATATTTGGCAGCTCTACTGAATCCAAACCGATTTTATCGCATTTTTGAGATTTATAGCCGTCAAATTTAAATTTTTAACGGAGTTTTTCAACCTATGAGCACCTCTGAGTCGCGGATAATCCCGACGGATCTGGGTAATGAGATGTCCCGATCGTACTTGGAATACGCCATGAGCGTAATTGTCGGTCGGGCGCTACCAGATGCCAGGGACGGTCTCAAGCCCGTTCACCGACGCATTCTCTACGCCATGAACGAATTGGGCTTGACTCCCGATCGACCTTTCCGCAAATGCGCCCGCGTCGTGGGGGAGGTGCTGGGCAAGTATCACCCGCACGGAGATACAGCGGTTTACGACGCCCTGGTGCGGATGGCTCAGGATTTCTCCATGCGGGAACGCCTGATCAACGGCCACGGCAACTTCGGCTCCGTTGACAACGACCCGCCCGCTGCAATGCGTTACACCGAGTGTCGCCTGACAGCTCTCACTAGCGACTCGATGCTGCGCGACATCGACTCGGAAACAGTTGATTTCGGCGACAACTTCGACGGTTCCCAGCAAGAACCCCTCGTACTCCCGGCACGCATCCCCCAAATTTTGCTCAACGGTTCCTCCGGGATTGCTGTGGGGATGGCCACCAACATTCCGCCGCACAATTTAGGCGAAATAATTGACGGTTTAGTAGCACTAATTCACAATCCAGGAATTACTGACCTGGAATTGATGCAGTACATCCCCGGCCCGGACTTTCCCACCGGAGGGCAAATTCTGGGCAGAGGGGGCATTCGCGATGCTTACACCACCGGGCGCGGTTCGATTACAATGCGCGGAGTCGCCGGCATTGAAACCATCGAACATCCCGGCCGCCCCGACAAAGAAGCAATTATTATCACCGAATTGCCTTACCAAACAAACAAGGCAGCGCTAATTGAGAAAATTGCCGAACTTGTCAACGACAAAAGATTAGATGGAATTTCCGACATTCGCGACGAAAGCGATAGAGACGGAATGCGCATCGTGATCGAACTCAAGCGCGACGCCTATCCCCGCGTCGTCCTCAACAACCTCTATAAACAAACACCCCTCCAAGCCAACTTTGGAGCCAATATGTTAGCGCTAGTAAACGGGGAACCCCAACTACTTACGCTCTCCCAATTCCTCAATGTCTTCCTAGATTTCCGCATTGAGACAATTACTCGCCGGACTCAATATGAGCTCCGCAAAGCAGAAGAACGCGACCACCTTCTGCAAGGCTTATTAATTGCCCTAGACAACTTAGATGCAATTATTCACCTAATTCGCGCCGCTGCAGACTCCGCAGCAGCCAAACAGGAATTGATGGATAATTACGGTCTTTCGGAACAGCAATCCGATGCAATTCTGCAAATGCAGCTCCGGCGTTTGACAGCATTAGAAGCGCAAAAAATTCAGCAAGAACACGAAGAACTGCGAGCAAAAATCTCCGATTTGGAAGATATCTTAGCGCGGCGGGAACGCATCTTAGAAATCGCCGAATTTGAAGCAGTAGAAATCCAAACCAAAATCGCCACTCCTAGACGCAGCGTCATCGAACACGCCGAAGGAGAAATCGATGAAAGAGATTTAATTGCCAACGAACAAGCAATTATTCTGATCACCGAGCAAGGCTACATCAAGCGGATGCCTGTCAGCACTTTCGAGGCCCAAAGTCGCGCTACTCGCGGCAAAGCAGGCGCGAAAATGAAAGAAGACGACGGAGTAGAACATTTCCTTTCCTGCTGCGATCATGACAGCGTTTTGTTCTTCAGCGACAGGGGCGTAGTTTACTCTGTCAAAGCTTATCAAATTCCCATCTGTTCCCGGACAGCCCGCGGCACTCCCGTGGTGCAACTGCTGCCGATTCCTATAGAAGAAAAAATCACTTCTATGGTGTCAGTCACAGAATTCACCAGCGAAGAATACTTGGTAATGTTGACTCGCGGCGGCTACATCAAAAAAACCGCACTTTCAGCTTTTGGCAACATCCGCACTAATGGATTAATCGCCATTTCTCTAGAAGAAGGCGACCAACTGCGCTGGGTGCGGAGAGCAAAAGTTGGCGATAGCATCATCATCGGTACGCGCCAAGGCATGGCAATTCATTTCCGCACCAATCACGAACAGTTGCGCCCAGTCGGCCGCGCGACGCGGGGTGTAAAATCAATGAAATTGCGATCGGGCGATGAGTTGATCAGCATGGACATTTTGCCGAGTTCAATTGTTGCCGAAATTGCTGACTTGGAAACTGAAGACTCGGAATTTGAGGGAGCTAATATTGCTCTATTAGAAACTGAAGACTCGGAATTTGAAGGAGCAGAAATTGTTGAATTGGAAAGTGAAGATGCGGAATTGGAAGACGAAGAATTAGAACTGCAAGCCGAGGAAATAGAAGGCGAAGATGCCGAAGAAATTTCGACAGTTAGCAGCGAAGTTCCTTCGGTGTTGGTAATCACCACCAACGGCTACGGGAAGCGGGTTCCAGTTTCTCAATTCCGCCTACAAAGACGGGCGGGCAAAGGATTGACTGCTACTAAATTCAAGTCGAAAAAGGGTAAGGATCAGGTAGCTGCCCTGCGAATTGTAAACGAAAATGACGAGTTGATGATCATTACCAACCGAGGTATTATTATCCGTCAGGCTGTGAGTGCAATTTCTACTCAATCGCGCACAGCAACTGGTGTGCGGGTGCAGCGGTTGGACGAGGATGATTCGATCGTAGCTGTGGCTTTAGTGCCGCCTGCTGGTGAAGAGTCGATCGAAGAATCGGAATCTGAGGAAGCGGTAGAAGAGTCATAGGTTAATAGTTTGTAAGGTGCGCGCTGCGTACCTTACTGCTGAATTGTAAAAATGCGATCGTCTATTCCCGGTTTCTGCCTCCAAGACTGGTCAACATTTAATACTAATTCTGAAAAGATATATGTAGGGACACGGCATTGCCGTGTCCTTAATGCTATTGTTGACAATCGGTCCGATAATTGCCATAGCATAATAGAATCAAAAAGTTAATAGCAAAAGTCTGTAAAAATGCCTTATTTAACAGCAGCAAACGACATCAAAGCACTCATTGCTAAATTTGCCCAAGCTAAAATCCTGTGGGTGGATACAGAAATCGCTGACTATAAATCCAACCCCAGATTATCTCTGATTCAGGTGTTAGCTGACTCCACAGATTCCACGGGAGATGCCACTTTTCTACTAGATGTCTTGGATCAACCTGAATTGACCAAAGATTTCATCAACCAAATCATGGTCAATCCAGATATTGAAAAAGTTTTGCACAACGCCAGCTATGACATCAGATTTCTGGGCAATGACGACGCTCAAAATGTCACTTGCACGTTAAAAATGGCGAGAAAAATTCCAGCTTACATTCTGCCATTACCTAATCGACAACTCAAAACTTTAATAGAAACACTTTGCGGCATTGCTTATGTAGATAAAACAGAACAAAGCGGCGATTGGGCAAAGCGTCCCCTGACCCAGAAGCAGCTAGAATATGCCAAGATGGACGCGGTTTATTTAGCTGGAGTGCATCGCCGCCTGCTAGAAATCCTTGCCCAATGTTACCCAGAGCCCGCAACAGAAAACTTGACAGCATTGGGCGAAAAATATCAGGAAATAGAATCTCAGTGGAAGCCGCTAGATTCAGAAATCGCTGAAGTGAAAGAACGGATTAAAGCAGGGATGCTAGCCCAGAAGCTCAAAGACAGTTCTTATTTTGAGCTTTCCAGTTCCCTAACGATGAAAGTAGATTTTCTCACCCTGGCAAGACTGACGCAAACTGAGGGAATTGAGTTAAATTTTCCGGTAACGCTGACGAAAGAAATTCAAAAACAGTTAGGCGAACTCATCGCCGATCCATCTTTGGAAGTTGAGGAGATTGCTAGTTTGCGGTTGAATTCCAACCTACAGCAACGGCGAAAATCTACTAAGAACATTGCGCCGGAACCGGAGAGTGAGGATTTAACTGCATTGGGTGAAAGGTACAAAGAAATTTTGCCTGAATGGAAGTTGCTGGATTCAGAAGTTGAGCATCTGAAAGAGCGCATTAAAAAAGCAATGTTGGTGCACAATAAGGAAAATACTCCCGATTTTAAGTTATCCAGTTCCTCGATTTTGAAGGTAGATTTTGCTAGATTGACAAAACTTGCCCTATCTGTGGGAGTTGAGTTAGATTTTATGGTGACGCTGACTCAATACATCCAAAAGCGGTTAGGGGAAGCTATTAACAAAATTGATGTGCAAATTGAGTATATTACCAGTTGGCGGATGACGGCTAAGACGGGGGAAGATGAAGAGGAAGAAATTCCGTTTTAACTACTAAAATATCACATTTCCTCTCATTTTTCTGTGTTCTCTGGGGGCTGGGAGGGTGACAAAAAGGTCTAGGAATAAGACCGAATAAGGGTGGCAGCCTGTATATCCTGTTGATAAAAGCGACGTTTATTATGAGTTAAATTCATTAACTCTTGTACAAATTCAGAATATTTATCCAAATAATTCACCCAGTCCTCTCTATCTTGCGCCAACGCATCCATGTAATCCGTCTGTGGTATTTTTTGCTTTGTTCTTTAGGTGGAACTTCCCCGCTTTGGGGCAGGGCTGTTTCATTCGAGCTAGGGGCAAACCCCCGGTGGTTGCCCCGATATTTGAAACAGTGATTCCCTCGTCCGTGGAGAGGGTAGGCACGGGGCACTACCCCTACAAAACGATGATTTCCCTGAGAATGAAACAGCCCTACCTGCAGCCAAGTTCGATCGCCGAAACTTCCAAATTGCTGTTTCCAAGTTGGCGCGTTTGCATGATTAGTCCTTCGAGGTTCCACCTGGGTTATTCAGATTTAAGGGATGCCATATCGATACAGAAGCGGTATTTCACATCGGACTTGAGCAGTCTTTCGTAGGCTTCATTGACCTTCTGGATGGGGATGACTTCAACATCGGCGGTGATGTTATGTTCGCCGCAGAAGTCGAGCATCTCTTGGGTTTCGGCGATGCCGCCGATGTTAGATCCCGAGAGACTGCGGCGGCCCATGATCAGGCTAAATGCCGAGACCTCCAGGGGATTCTCCGGTGCGCCAACCAGGGTGATGTTGCCGTCAAGGCGGAGCAGGTTGAGATAGACGTTAATATCGTGCTTGGCGGAGACGGTATCGAGGATGAAATCGAAGCTGCCAGCGTGCTTTTGCATTTCGTCGGCATTGCGGGAAACCACGACTTCGTGGGCACCGAGGCGGAGCGCATCTTCCGTCTTACCGGGCGAGGTGGTGAAGACGACGACGTGGGCACCGAACGCACGGGCGAACTTCACGCCCATGTGACCCAGCCCGCCAAGACCGACTACGCCGACCTTCTTGCCCTTAGTGACGCCCCAGTGGCGCAGGGGCGAGTAGGTGGTGATACCGGCGCAGAGGAGCGGCGCAACCCCGGCGAGATCGAGGTTATCTGGAACGCGCAGAACGAAGCGTTCATCAACGACGATGCTATCGGAGTAACCACCATAGGTCACGCCTCCCAAGTGCTTGTCTGGGGAGTTGTAGGTGAGGGTCAGGGAAGGGCAGAACTGTTCAAGGTTAGCTTTGCACTGGGGACAGGTTCCATCAGAATCAACCATGCAGCCGACTCCTGCCAGATCACCAGGCTTGTACTTCGTCACTGCCGAGCCAACCTGAGTGACCCGTCCCACCATCTCATGACCGGGAACAATGGGGTAGGTAGTAGACATGAAGTCGCTCCACTCATTACGCACCGAATGGACATCGGAGTGACAGATGCCGCAGAAGAGGATTTCGATCTGTACGTCGTGTTCGGTTGGATCGCGCCGTGCGATCGTGTCGGAGGCTAGCGGTGATGTTGCACTGGCTGCGGAATAAGCTTTCGTGTTGTACATGGGTTGATGCTCCTATTTGTTTACTTTTGGCGCCTGGTATTGTTCGTCGCTGACCTTTTCCAGCCAGTCCACGGGTTTGCCGTCGAGTACGTCCTGAGTGGCAATATGAGTCATCGCCGTTGGCGGTGAAGGTGGCGATGGCGATAATGCTTTGTTGTCGTCGTGCGTTTAGGGTTCGATCGGGTTGGCGGCGAACATCACTGCACCGTTTGGCCGCCATCGATGACCATAGCGTGGCCGATCATGAAGGCAGCCGCGTCTGAGCACAGCCAGAGAACTGCCTCCGCGATCTCCTCGGGCTTGCCCATCCGTCCGACCGGCTCCTCGGCAATCACCTTGGCGCGCCCTTCGTCCGTGTCGCCGGTGAAGCGACCCATCATCGGGGTGTCGATGTAGCCGGGACAGACGGCGTTGACGCGGATGTTCTGCGCGGCGTAGTCGAGGGCCGCTGCCTTGGTCAGTCCGATCACGCCATGTTTCGCGGCGGTGTACGCGGGGCTGCCCTTGATGCCGATGATTCCCGCGCCCGAGGACGTGTTGACGATCGCGCCGCCTCCCTGCTTGAGGATCAGCGGGATCTGGTGCTTCATGCACAGGAAAATGCCGCGGAGGTTGATGTCGATAATCCGGTTCCACTCCTCCTCCTCGTACTCCGCAGTCGGAGCTGCCTTCCTCGGCTCGATGCCCGCGTTGTTGAAGGCGAAGTCCAGCCGCCCGAAAGCCTCAACGGTCTTGTCCAGAGCCGCCTTCACGTCCTCGGTTCGCGTCACATCGCACCTGACGGCGATCGCCCGACCGCCGAGTTCTTCGATCGTGCGAGCTGTTTCTTGATTGGCCTGTTCTGAGATGTCAGCGACCACCACGCTGGCACCTTCACGGGCAAACGCCAGGGCCGCAGCTCGACCGATGCCGCTCGCTGCTCCGGTCACAAACGCCACCTTTCCTGTGTAGTCTTCATTCTTTTTCATCGTCATTATTTTTTCCTTATCAATAGGGATGAATTTTTTAAGAAGCAAGGTTAGCTTTGAGGACATTTTGGTTGTCACTCAGCAGGTTTCTTGCCCAATCAAAACAGAGTTTTCTCTTGTATAAAAATCCAGACGTTTGCAATTCGCCGGAATCGTTTTTCATTGCTTTAGCTTCATTCTAAGAATCCTCAAGGGCAAGCAATAGAACGATCGTCTAAGATTGTTGTACAATCCTGCAAACTTAGAAATGAACGCTGCCAAAACGACTGAAAAGTCCGCTAGGTCGTTAATGAACGACCAGCAGGCACAGCGCGAGGCAGATAGAGCACAAGCCCACAGAAACGAACTGACCCAGCGGATTGCACAGGCGATTCGTCATGATGGGACGATTGAGCCGCTGACTGAAAGGATTGCACTTCAATCGCTCCTCCTCACCTTCGGAATGCGTTGATAGTGTCTCTATCCTTGCCTTTTGTGCGATCGCCCAGGGCAGCAAACAAGTTCTTCTGGGCAGCGATCGCGCTTCTGTTGGATGCTAACTATACCTGTTCATTCCTAGTTTCAACCGAACTCAGCGCCGCTTTGAGGGTATGCCAAGCCAAAGTTGCACACTTAACCCGCATCGGATATCGGGAAACACCTTGCATGATATTGAGTTTCTCCAACGGAGGCTCAAACTGAGTATTTCCCGCTGCCATCTCGCGGAACTGTTCTACCATTAAAAGCACCTGTGAAATAGTTTTACCTTTGATAGCGATCGCCATTAAGTCAGCAGAAGCAAGGCACAAAGCACAACCTGCGCCTTCAAATTTAATATCTGCAATTTTACTTTCTGCTTCATCTAGTAGCAGCGTTAAATCAACCACATCACCGCAATAGGGATTTTCTCCTCGGTGTTGACGGTGTACTGGGTCAGTTTTTCCTTTGTTTTGCGGTTTTCTGGCGTGTGTCAAAATTACTTGTTGGTAAATTTGGCGATCGTTAGTTTTCATAATCTCTTCACTCTTTAAAATTATTTAATAGCAACTGCTTGTAATCGTCCGGGGTATCAATATCAATCGCAGCTTCGGGTATTAGCAGAAGCAATCCTGTATGTATATATTTTTGTATTAACGCTTTTGCACCTTTATCTCCTTCAAGCTGCATCAGTTCGGGAAATAAGGCATTGCTAAACAGGGCAGGTACGCCTGTAGTTTCGTTATACTTTGAGGCAATAATTACTTTTTTTGTTTCTTGATAAGACTGAATCAATTGATTGAAAATTTGGGTAGAAACTAGCGGCTGATCTGCAAGTGAGATGATAACTGCATCAATTTTAGAGTTAGTTTTCAGTAGCATACTAATACCAGCGCGGATAGAAGAAGACATTCCCTCTTGCCATTGGGAGTTCTCTACAACTTGCACTGCCTTTGGCATTAGTTCCGGTTTAATTTGTTCTACATAAGCTCCCAGGACTACTATGATAGGTTGGCACAGAGAAGCTAAGGCAACTTCAACCGCATGGAGTATCAGGCTGCGTCCTTGATAAGAAAGCAATTGTTTTGGTCTTCCCATGCGGGTTGCAGAGCCAGCAGCGAGAATAACTAGACCAATTTTAAAGACCATACCGAATTTTTTGATTTTTGATTATTAAAAACATACTCGTATTAGCCATTAATTTTTTGATAATTGACTATTGATTGAATCATGAATTGGTACAGTGCGATTTCTTAAAAAACCGCCTTGATGCTTTGCTGTTACTGCTTGAATTTCGGCGATTATCGCCAGAGCAATCTCTTCGGAATTATCTGCCCCAATGTCGAGTCCCACCGGACTATATAAATTTTGTTCCTGTTGTGGAGTCGGGATAACTCCTTCTTCTTGTAGTTCTTGCAATAATCGGGCTGTTCTTTTCTTAGGGCCAAGTACACCTAAGTATTTTAAGCCAGAAGGCAATAACACTCTCAGCAATTCCAGGTCGTCTAAATAATTATGAGTCATAACTACAGCAACAGTACGCTCATCTATCTCGATGTTTTTTAATACATCCTGAGGAGAACAAAATTTAACTCGATCGGCTTCTTGAAAACGCTTTCGGCTTGCTTCCCGTTGGCGGTGATCGACTACAGTAATATGCCATCCTAACTGTTTGCCAAAGCGAACAACGGGAAGAACGTCATACCCAGCACCCAAAATTACCAGCGACAGCGGCGGCCCAATGACTTGAATAAAAACTTCAACTTTCCCGCCTGTTAACTGATATTGTTTCCCTACCGAGGTTTTGTGTTGAAGTGCTGCTTGTGTATCCCTTAAAACCGCTGCTGCTAATTCCTCATCGCTGATGTGGTTGATGATATCTGAATTTAGTAGCAAGCGATCGCCTATTTGAGATTTGCTTTCACCCTCTATATTAAATACAGTTGCAATAGCACACTCAAACCGAGCATCAAAGCATTTGTGAACAAAACTAATTTGGTTCGGCTCGTTTACTGGCAACGATTCAATCAAAACATAAGCAATGCCTTGACAGCCAAGCCCCAATCCCCAAATTAAATCTTCCTCGGAGGTGGAGTCATACTTAACCACACAGGGACTACCAGTGTTCATTACCTGCTGTGCTTTCTCAAATACATCACTTTCCAAACAGCCACCGCTAATTGCACCTACTATCAAGCCATCTGCACTCATCAACATTCGCGCACCAGGACGGCGATAAGTTGAACCTTCCACTTTAACTAAAGTTGCCAATGCTAGCTTTTTCGTGGTGTCTTTTACTTGCTCTAAAGCAGCCTTAATATCGTGTAGTTCTTTCATTGGTCAGCCTAAAAATTTTTGTAAGCTGTAGCGCATTTAAATTGTATATTCAGGGCGGGCGGGACGCCCACCCCACAAGACTTTAATTTTTTTTGACCTACAATTTAAATGCCGCAACAGCTTATCTCACTGTTTAAGTTTGATTATAAGGACTTCAGCATAGGGGACGATATAACGATACTTGCAAGTTATTGTACAATCCTGCAAAATTCTTCTTCTAAACTAATCATGGGACGAGCGTGTAAAGCTTTGGTGTGATGACTTTTAGCTTACTTGCTTGTCCCTTTCTTATCCCGAACTCACGTTACATATAAATCGCACGGCTCAGACGAACCCCGAAATCGGCATCCGGATTTGTCGTGGCGTCTCCAAGACGCTCTTGCATCACTGCAACTGCTAAGTCCCGGCGCTTTGGCGATCGTGATGCGTCGGCAGATGCCAGGGCTGCCGCCATCTGTTCGCGCGTGAGATCGGTGCAATAGCAGGGCGTGCCTGGTTGCTGACGCCACGAATCGGCGATCGTGCCCGCGTCGAAAGCATCAAGCCCGGTGTCTTCGACGAGGGCCATCGCCACGGAGCGATCGTTCTCGCGGTCAGCAGCCACAGGGAGGGCAATACGGTCAGGACTTCCAGCAGGCTTGCCCTTGGTGGCGAAGGAGCCAGACCCGATCGCGTTCCACGCCTTGGCGATCGGCCGGCCTAGCTGTTCGGCAACCCAAAGGCTCTCAACCTGCCCGGCCTCGATGGCATCGATCTTGTCGTCGCGGTGGGGATAGTAATTCGACGTGTCAATGACGACTGTCTCGGCTGGTAGGTTGGCGATTAGCGGCGCGATTGTGGGAATGCGGTTAAGAGGGATCGAGAGGATCACCACGTCAACTTCCTCCACCGCTTGGGCCGTCGAGACCGCGCGTGCGCCCAAAGCCAGCACATCGGCCTCGATCGTCTCTGGGCCGCGAGAGTTGGCCACCTTCACGTCATGTCCGGCCGCACTGAGTTTGCCTGCCAAAGTCTTCCCGATATGGCCAGTGCCAAGAATGCCTATCTTCATAAAACGATTTCCTTGTATTGGGTAAGAGGGTTATTCCGTGGGAGTTTCGTCGGCGCGCCGATCAACCAGATCGAGCAGTTCGGCCCGGTGTGCTGTCGCCCAAGCACGGAAACTGGTTCCGGGCCGACCCAGCAGATATGGGATGTCGTCGCGCACCGTGCCGAAATAGCCCAGCCGCCCGTCGGCCAGTTGCGTGCAGAATTCTATCGAGATCTTGGCGTACCAGTCCTCGACCTTCAACCCGCCCGCATTGAACAAGGCTTCCATGTCCGCTGGATGGCGCACGTCGCAGGTGATCGTGCGACCCATGACCTCGCTCAACATGATGGCGAGTTCGGGCCCCGTCATCGTCTCGGTGCTGAGATAATAGTTCTTCGAGGCGTGGTTCTCGGGTCCGTCGCGCAAGACCTTGGCCGTGACCGCCGCAATATCTGTAACGGCGATGTAGCCGACCCGCTGCTCTCCCCAGAACACCGGGAACGAACCGCCCGTCGGCGGCGACACGTTCAACATTCCATCCATGAACATATTGGGGTGCAGATGCGTCCAGGGTATGCCACTGGCCTCGATGTAGCACTCGACCAGCGCGAACCAGGAGAATTTCGAGTCGGTGCAGTCGTCGTTGGCAAAGACGCCCTGATTGACGATGTGCTTCACCCCCGCCTTCTTGGCGGCGTCGACCAGCGTCTTTGTCTGGTGCGTCATGGCGATCGTGTAGCCGGTCAGGATATTGAGCCGATCCACACCGCAGAGCGCGGGCCCGAATGTGCGCGGATCGTCGAGGTCGAACAGCACCGCGTCGCGACCTTCATTCCGCAACCGCTCCAGATCCTCCTGCTTACGCACCCCGATACGGATGCGTGCGTCGCTCGGGTTTCGGTCGAAATCCTCCAAAATGAAGCGGCCGGTCTGGCCGGTGACGCCCATAAGGAAGATGAGTGGGCTGTTGTCGGTCGCCATGATTGCTCTCCGCTTGTTTGTGTGGATGTCGAACGGGAAGAGGCGTGGCGCGGCTCGATGATCGTGTGACGAGCCATGTCACGTCTCACTGTTGTCGTCGGTCGGGACGATCGGCGTGACGGGCGAGGAAGTTGTTCTCCAGCCCATGACCGCCTTCACATGAACAGCGCGCGGGTCAGGCGCACGGCATAGTCAGAATCAGGGTTGGTAGTGCTATCACCCACCCGCTCCATGATCGCCTCGATCGCAAGCTCGCGGCGCCTGGGCAAGCGCTCACGTTCCGCCGAGGCGAGCGCGGCAGGCATCTCCTCGCGGCTGAGGTCTGTGCAGTAACAGGGCGATCCGGGCTGCTGGCGCCAGGACTCGGCAAGCGTGCCTGAATAAACCGCGTCGAGACCGGTTTCGTCGACCAGCGTCATCGCCACGTCGCGCTCCCGGTCGCCATCGGCGGCGACGGGGATTGCGATGCGACCCGCTGCCCCTGCAGGCGCGCCCTTGTCGGCGAAGGATGCGGACGTGATCGCGTTCCACGCCTTGGCAATTGGGCGACCGATCTGCTCGGCGACCCACTCGCTCTCGGCCTGCCCGCCTTCGATCGCCGCAATTTCGCCGTCACGCTTGGGATAATAGTTGGACGTGTCGATGACCACCGTTTCGGCGGGCACGTCTGCGAACAGTGGTGCGATCCGGGGGATGGCGCCAAGCGGCGTGGACATGATCACCACATCAACCCGTGTGACCGCCTCCGCGGAGGTGACCGCACGGGCACCGTTCTTGAGGATGTCGACGTCGATTGTCTCGGGACCGCGCGAATTGGCGACCTTCACGTCGTGTCCGGCCGCGCTCAGTTTTGTCACCAGCGTCGTGCCGATATGGCCCGTGCCAAGAATGCCTATCTTCATAAAAAGATTTCCTTGTACTGGGTAAGAGTCTCATTCCACTGCTGTACATCATTTGGGCCGGTCTTAGCCCGAGTGATTCTCGAAGTAGGGGCGCGCGGCCTCGTCCGCCGGGCGCGCGGTAGCCAGCAATCTGCCCGGCGTCAGCCTGCGCCAGCGCGACTTTTACTTCTGGCCTGTGGGTTACATCTGTTAAATGACCAATCATCCTCATCCGAACATTTTTTAATGGTGAAAGGTCACACTCTCTGAGACGGGAACGCGCCCCATCCGAACACTGTTGACTGGTGCTGTGAAGTCTGGATAGCCAAACGCAATGGCAAACATCAGCTTAAGTTCATCGGAGATACCCAAATATTCGCGGATGGTCTGTGCAAAAAAGCCAATGGCGGTCTGCGGGATACCTCCTAAACCGCGCGCCGTCAGAGACAACAAAAACGTCTGGCCATACATTCCAATGTCACCGCCAACGCGCACATTATCTCCAAAGGAAGGCATGAAGAGCAGAGCGACATGAGGTGCACCGTAGAAGGTGTAATTTTTTGCAGCGGCTTTATGACGCGCGATCTTGTCGCCCCGCGCCACACCCATCGCCTCATAAAAGGTTTTGCCGTGTTCAATTCGGCGTTCACTATAGGCGCCATAAAAGCACTCCATATCGAAGCTAAAATCCGGCGTGAAATTCTCCGCTTCGTTTTGCTCGGTTAGAATGCGGCCCAATTCTTTGATCTTTTCGCCCGAAACGATGTGTGTGTTCCACGGCTGCGTGTTGCAATTCGATGGAGAATATTGTGCATCTTCCAAGACTTGCAAAATTTGAGCGTTAGGGACGGGTGTTGGTAAAAATGAGCGGAATGAGCGGCGCGCTCGAACTGTCTCTTCAAAAGAGAGCGTTTGTGATGGTTCATTTTCTAATTCAATGAGACCGTTTGAAAGGTGTGTTGCGTTTGACATCGTGAAACCTCAAAAGATGGTGTCAGTTGGAAGGTGGTTCGTGGTCGAGAGCCTTGGCTGAACGGGGTATTGCCAGCCCGTTCAAGGTGTCGCGAAGCTCGGCAAGGTCTTCATCGGAGAGACGGCAGGCCGTCTCGATCTTTTCAGGGATCGAGCACGCTGCCTCGCGGAGTGCCTCGCCCGCTTCTGTCAGATCGATAAGAACGCGGCGTTCGTCCTGCAGGTCACGGGTGCGCGTCACCAACCCCGCGCTCTCAAGGCGCTTTAAGAGGGGCGTCAAGGTTCCGTTATCCATACCGAGTTCTTGCCCTACTTCCCCAACAGTGCGCGGGGTGCCCTCGTAGAGAGCCAGCATGACGAGAAACTGAGGATAGGTCAGGCCCAAAGGCTCAAGAAACGGTCTATGAAGCCGAATGACCCGGTTCGACGCACTATAGAGGGCAAACGAAAGCTGCCTCCCCACCTGTCGCCGTTGGTTGATGTTCGAGTTGTTATCCATTTAAAAATCCAGTCAACCACTATTATATAGCGCACTACATAATAGTTCAATACATATAATTAACTTTTTTCTGGGCCTGTCTTGCACCCATTCCCATGCCTTGCACCAAGGCGAGGGAACGAAGATTCTGCCACACTGCCCACCGTTGCCAGCACGCACCGTTCCCCCTGAGGTTCGCGTTTGCGATCGCCTCGACTACCGCTGGCACTTCAATCATCCAAGGACATCACTCAAAGCAGCTTTTCCGGCGTAATCGGCAGATCCCTGATGCGTTTGCCCGTGGCATGAAAGACAGCGTTGGCGATCGCCGCCGGGATGCCCACCATGCCGAGTTCGCCCATTCCCTTGACACCGAGCGGATTGACGACTTTATCCTCCTCCTCAACGAATATCGTATCGATCTCCAAGACATCGGCATTAACCGGCACGTGATAGTGCTGCAAATTCGGATTCATAATCCGCCCGTAACGGTGGTCGATTTCAGTCGCCTCTTGCAGCGCCATACCAATGCCCCAGACAACGCCGCCGATTTCCTGACTGTGCGAGGCCTTCGGATTCATGATCTTGCCGCAGGCAGTCACTTCAATGGCGCGCGTAACGTGGACAGTCCCCACATCCGGATCGACCTTCACTTCAATGAACTGCGCGCCGTGCGCCAACGTCGCATACTTCTCGCGCTCCTCTGAGGGACGCGACTCGAATGTTTCCGCGATCGCGGTGAGATTATTACGCTTCATCACTGCGGAGATGTTGACGGAACGATTCGGGTCGCTTATTAGTCGCAGTTGCCCGTCGAGCATCTCGACATCGGAAGAGGCTGCCCCCTTGAGCGGAGAATTCGGTTCCTGGTTCGCGAGGGCGAGCAACTTCGTGCCGATCGCCAGAGCCGCCCCGCGCACCGCCGAGCCGACGCTCGCCGTCGTCCAAGAGCCCCCCTGCGACGGTGCCCGAGGGAACTTTGTGTCGCCGAGTTCAAATTTCACCTGCTCCAACTTCAGCCCCAGATACTCGGCAGCGATCATGGTCATCACCGTGTAGGTGCCAGGTCCGATGTCGCTGGTCGCACTTGCGACTTTGGCCGTGCCGTCCACCTGCAGCGTGACGAGGGCAGCAGCAGGCATCTGGAAAGCGCCCCAGACGCCGGTCGCCATTCCCCAACCGACGAGTAGGCGTCCGTCACGCATCGATCGGGGCTCGGACTTGCGATTCTTCCAACCGAATTTTTCCGCGCCCAGCCGGTAGCACTCCCGCAACGCCTTACTCGAAAATGGCTTGCCGCTCTCGGGGTCTACTTCGGCATAGTTGATCAGCCGAAGTTCGAGCGGGTCGATCCGCAGCGCGTAGGCCAGCTCGTCCATCGCACATTCGAGCGCGAACATACCGCTAACGGCCCCCGGTGCGCGCATCCAGGTCGGGGTGGCGAGGTCCGTATTGGTAATCTTCAGCGGCGCATAGAGATTCGGGCACGCATAGACTTGGCGCGTGAAACCCGTGGTGTTGTCTGAGAACTCCTCGATGGTGGAGGTGTTGTGCACGGCTTCATGAATCATCGCCGAGAGCTTTCCCGATCGCTCCGCGCCGAGCGCGATCTTCTGAATCGTGTGCGGACGATAACCGTGGCCAGTGAACATTTGCGTGCGCGTATAGACAACCTTGACTGGGCGCCTGAGTTCGCGGGCTGCCATCGCTGTCAGCGCCGGATAATAGTTCGGGCGCAGCGACGCTCCAAACGCCCCGCCGACGAAGGGCGAGACCACACTCACGTTTTCCTCGGGCAGACCGAAACTCGAAGCCAAATGTGTACGCACGCTATAGACCGCCTGCGTCTTGTCGAAGACCGTTAGCTTGTCGCCTTCCCAGACCGCGATCGCCGCGTGCGGCTCCATGGGGTTGTGGTGCTCGATCGGGATGCGGTACTCGGCCTCTACCTTCACGGCCGCTGCGCGCATCGCCTCTTCGGGATTACCGCGCCGCTTCGGAGGCGGCTCTTTAGTGGGGACGCGCGCGATCGTCCGCCCCGCCTCAGTGTCGGTCATGTGCTGCTGTGAGTTGTAGGACACTTTAACGAGACGTGCCGCATAACGTGCCTGCTCGTATGTCTCGGCGACGACGAGTGCCACCGGCTGCATATTGAAGAAGATTTTGTCGGACTGGAGCGCCCGAAACGACTTGTCTTCCTCCTCGGTGGCGCGGGGCGGGGACTGCTCCGTGGAAGACTTCGGACCAAGCTTCGGTGCGTTCAGGTGCGTGAAGACGCGAATTACGCCTGCGGCGCCTTCAGCCTCACGCGTGTCGATTGATTTAATCGTGCCCTTTGCTACGGTTCCCAGCACGATAAAACCGTAGGCGAGATTGGGAACTTGGAATTCCGCCGCGTATTTAGCCTTGCCCGTAACTTTGGCTGCGCCGTCCACGCGGCTCATTTCTTTTCCGATGTATCTTGCCATTTCTTTTCTCCTCCCTAGTTACGTAGCACCGCTCGTCATCGCTTGCTGCAAAGCCAGAACAATGGCGCGTTTTCCGAGTTCGACTTTATAACCGTTATGTTCAAGGGGTTTCGCATCTTTCAGAGCCGCTTCGGCAGCAGCCTGAAAAGTTGTTTCGGTCGCAGGTTTTCCGATCAGAACTCTTTCGGCTTCGGGCGAACGCCAAGGTTTATGCGCGACGCTGCCCAAAACAACGCGTGCCTGTTTGATGGTGTTGCCGCTTGTTTCTAAAGCAGCAGCCACAGAAAGCAGTGCGAAAGCATAGGAAGCCCGATCGCGAACTTTTAAGTAATAAGACTTGTTGGCGAAGTTATTCTTCGGCATTTCGATCGCGACGATCAATTCCCCATGCTGAAGATTGTTATCTTTTTCAGGCGTGTTGCCCGGCAAGCGATGAAAATCCTGAAGCGGGATTGTGCGTTCTTGCCCGTTCGTGCCGCGAATCCTCACTACCGCGTCCAGCGCATAAAGCGCATTCGCCATATCGCCCGGGTAAGTCGCCACGCATTTGTCGCTGTAGCCAAAAATGGCATGAATGCGATTGAGCCCCTGAAGCGCTCCGCATCCGCTGCCGGGTTCGCGTTTGTTGCAGGGCATAGCGATGTCGTAAAAATATTGGCAACGGGTGCGCTGCATTAAATTTCCCCCGTTGGTCGCCATATTGCGAAGCTGCGCGGAGGCGCCGGCTAAAATCGCCATTGACAGCAGCGGGTAATTTTGCCGGATCAGCGGATGGTTGGCCGTGTCGGTATTTTTGGCTAAGGCGCCGATCGAAATTCCGTTCGAGGTCGATCGAATTTCCGCCAGATTCAAACCTGAGATGTCAACAACTTCGCTGGGACGCTCGACGTATTCTTTCATCAAATCAATCAAATTTGTCCCGCCTGCGAGAAACTTTGCCGTTTGATTCGCGGAAACGGTGCCAACGGCGCTGGCCGCATCGGTGGCGCTGGAATATTTAAACGGTTGCATCGGTTTTGCCCCCCTCGTTTAATAATGCAACGGCAATTTCTTCATCGCTGGCAAAATGCCAAGCCTGGGCTGTTTCGCGCCCGGACTGAACTTCTCTGATTGCCGCCACGATTCCCGGATACGCGCCGCAACGGCAAATATTGCCGCTCATGCGTTCTCTGATTTCTTCATCAGAGAGTGCTACATTCTGCGTGCTCGTCCGCAAATTGTCAGTGACGTGACTCGCGTCGCCGTTTTTGGCTTCCTCCAGAAGCGCCACCGCCGAACATATCTGCCCCGGCGTGCAGTAGCCGCACTGGAAGCCGTCGTGTTTGATGAACGCCGCCTGCATCGGATGAAGATTGTCGCCGTCAGCGATCCCTTCGATGGTCGTCACCTCTTTCCCCTCGCAACTCGCGGCAAGTGTCAGACAAGAAAGCACGCGGCGCCCGTCAACGATCACCGTACAAGCGCCGCACTGTCCTTGATCGCATCCTTTTTTGGTGCCGGTCAATCCAAGTCTTTCGCGCAGGGCATCGAGCAGCGCCATGCGCGAATCCACTTCCAGGCGTTGGGTCGAGCCGTTGATTTTCAAAAGAACCTTAACGGCGTTTTCAACCCCAGCGGTCTGGGCGAACACCGCGTCGGGCGCAGCGGCGAGGGTGGAAAAGGCCTCCTCTTTAGCCAGCAGGTGGAAGGCGAAGGTGCCGAGTAGGGCTGCCATGCTTTGCCCCAAGAATTTGCGGCGAGCAGCGCCGGTAATACCGAGTTGGTCGAGCAGTGTTTCTTCGTCCGCGCTGAGCTGCGAATCGCTCTCGGTTGAACTGAAATCTTTCCGTTCTTGATTATCGTCCATGATTCTCCTTGCAAAATTCTCAAACAATCCCTGGACAAGTGTTTGTTTTTCGCGCCGGCTCTTCTAACGCTCTGCACCCACCGAAGGCGCTTCTGTGCAATATTTATTTACAACCTGTCCCAATTTGCAGGTATCTCGGCGGCCACCCGTATTGAACCAATATCATCCACTCCAAGCTAAAGAGGATCGCGCCCCGGCTATATGTTCTTCCTTTCCAGTTAGCAAGGCGAATAAGGCATATTCCACGGGATGAGCATTCCAGAGTTCTATGATGTGTTCCTTCATATAAGACCATACGAGCCCACCAGCAGTTTGGTAATGCTCAAGCACATCCTGGAGAACTTGCTCGCCGAAGGTGGCATAGAAACAGACGAAATCCTTGGCAGGATCGCTTACTGCGGCTTCTGTCCAATCGATTAGTCCCATCAAATTTCCGTCTTTGTCCACAAGCGTATGACCGGGGTGAAAGTCGCCGTGAATCAAAGCCGAATGCTGAGGCCACAAGGCATCATTGGCAATCCAGTCCTGCCAACGTGCCCAGCGTGTATCAGAAACACCAAGCAGTTCTCTGGTCTTCTCCATATTCTCTGCCATAGATTGCCGCACTCGATCGACTGTTTGAACTCGGATACTGAATTGTTTCACTACCTCAATGTGTGTTCTGTGAAGTTGCGCCAGTGTTTTTGCTACCGAAGAAATGTATACAGCAGGCGGGGACTTCGGATCGATGTACCATACATAATCGCCGATATCTGGATCTATGGTTCCGGCAGGAATTCCCTTTAATAGCGGATAGGCAACCAGTTCATCCGAAACAATTTTCCAGACGGGAACGCTCACATCGACTTGGCTTTTAACCAGTTCAAGAACTTCTCTTTCATAATACATACGCTCAAGAACATCAAGTCTTCTGGGAAATCGCAATACCCATTTGCTATTATCCTCTTTGGCAGTAGCAAACGTAGTTATGAAGTCCATTCCGGATTTGTTAATATTTAAGTTGTCTGCGTCCAAAATGAAGCCATTTTTGTCGGCGATGCTAAGTATTGTCCTGATTTGGTAGTCTTCACTAACAGATTTAGTCATTTTAAATTCGCTCCTTCATGAGCATTGGCTAACATCTATTTCCATCCAGTCGGTACTCTTGCCGTCGAGCTGTTCCACGATCGCGATATGCGTCATCGCGGTGTTTGGCGAGGCTCCGTGCCAGTGTTTCTGACCGGGCGGAATCCGGACGACATCTCCTGGCCGGATCTCCTCGATCGGTCCACCCCAGCGCTGCACCCGCCCGACACCTGCTGTCACGATCCATATCTGACCGAGCGGATGGGTGTGCCATGCCGATCGAGCACCAGGCTCAAATGTAACGTTGGCGCCAAACGTGTTTGCTGGAGCGATCGCCTCGAACAGAGGATCGACGCGCACCGAACCCGTGAAGTTTTCGGCTGGCCCCTTCCGCGAGGGCACAGAGCCGCTTCGCGTGATGTTGATTGTCTGCGAATCTTGCATTGGCGAGGTCTGGGGAACACCGGACCCCTCGGCGGTTCCTGCCGGATTTGCTTGGACCGAGGCCGAAGCGAGCAGAGAAAGCGATATGACCGTTGCGGTGAGCAGTTTCATCGTTTGAATTCCTTTGGCTACCAGAATTGTAGAGATCGAGCACGCGATCGCCTGCTCTATCAATAGGGATGAATTTTTTAAGAAGCAAGGTTCGCCTTGATGCCCTTTTGGTTGTCAGTAGGGGAATCTCTTGCCCAATCAAAACTGAGTTTAGTCTTGTATAAAAATCCAGAATGCTTACAAGAAGCCGAAATGGTTTTTCATTGCTTTAGCTTCATTCTAAGAATCCTCAACGGCAAGCAATAGAACGATCGTCTAAGATTGTTGTACAATCCTGCAAACTTAGAAATGAACGCTGCCAAACCGAGTGAAAAGCCCGATAGGTCGTTAATGAACGACCAGCAGGCAAAGCGCGAGACAGACAGAGCGCAAGCCCACAGAGACGAACTGACTGAGCGGATTGCACAGGCGATCCGTCATGATGGGACGATTGAGCCGCTGAAAGGATTGCACTTCTACCGCTCCTCCTCACCTTCGGAATGCGTTCATAGTGTCTCTATCCCTGCCTTTTGTGCGATCGCTCAGGGCAGCAAAGAAGTGCTTCTGGGCAGCGATCGCTATCTGTACGACCCTTTGCATTATTTGCTGTCTACGGTAAAACTGCCGATTGCCAGCCAAATTCTGGAAGCGTCCAAGGCGCAACCGTACCTGGGCCTTCGCCTCGATCTCGACCCCACTGTCGTTGGTTCAGTCATGGTTGAGGCGGGCGATCCCTCACCACAAAGGGATGCCAATGTGAAAGCGATTAACGTAAGTCCGTTGGATACAAATCTTTTGGACGCTGTGGTGCGGCTTGTCAGGCTTCTAGATTCCCCTGCTGAAGCTAATGTTCTGGCACCACTGATTAAGCGGGAAATTATTTACCGACTGCTGATGGGAGAGCAAGGTAGTCGGCTGCGTCATATTGCTGTTCTGGGTGGCTCTACCCACCAAATTGCTAGAGCAGTCGATCGACTTCGTAAAGACTTTAACCAGCCGCTTCGGATTGAAAGCATCGCACGAGAGCTGGGAATGAGTGTATCGAGCTTCCACCATCACTTCAAGTCTGTCACTGCCATGAGTCCTTTGCAGTTCCAGAAGCAACTGCGGCTCCAGGAAGCTCGCCGTCTGATGCTGGGGCAAAACCTTGACGCTACCAGTGCTGCCTACCGTGTGGGTTATGACGATTCCTCGCACTTCAACCGAGAGTACAAGCGGCTCTTTGGTATACCACCAATGCGCGATATGGAGCGGCTGCGAGAAGCTGCTAGGGAGATTGCTAGTTCAACATGATCTCCTCAAGATGCCCTAATCAGACCAGAAATCGCTAAAACATTAGGCATTTAATGCGCTCACTGTATTTTGGGAACAAATCAACTATGGTTGGACAAATCAGAAAGTATAATAAATCAATTCATCTTAATCAAGTTTTAGAAATATTTAAAACAGAAGAAAAATTACTAGGCTTGGTGCCTGATGATGCTTTACAGAAAGAACTAGATGATCTAGAAAAGAATTTATTGAATGGCAAAGGTGAAGATAATAATAAGAAATGGTCTATTAAAGCATGGGTTATAGTGGATGGTGATGTAGTAATTGGATTTGCCTTTGCTCGTGAGTATAAGGATAAGACAAAATTAAATTCTTTATATATTTTGAAACAGTATAAACGCAAAGGCTCCGGAACTAAATTGATGAAGCAGGTTAAACAAAACTGCAAATCTCCTATTGAGTTACCAGTCTATGAGGAGAATAAAATAGCGGTTGTTTTCTATAATAAACACGAGTTTTTATCTACTGGTTATGGGGTTGAACACGATCGTAAGTATCTAGTGATGACTTGGCATAAAGCTAAAAGCTAAGCAATTGCACACACTCAAACTCTTGTTCTACTCCCATCATAGAAGATTTGCGCTCGCTCATTTCGTCTTGGCAACCTAAAACTTGTTCCATGTACCTATTTCCTAGTCGCCACTGCTGGGCTTTTGCGGTTTATTTCAATCACCGATAGTTGAGCAAGGTGGGCAAATAATGCCCACCAGAATTCCTACTTCCCTACCGTGAAATACTCATTCTTAGCATACACGCTAATAATGCAGTCTCCCACTTCAAAAAACATCCCCTCTTGCTCATCTTTAGAAAATTGCAAGTTGCCGTACTTAGAATTAATTTCCTCAGCAGTTGCCGCTTTTGCCTCCATTTCATCCGGGATAAGTCCGGTAGAACCGATATAGAAAACCAGCGGTGAAACTTTTTCCCTGTACACTTTTTCGGCATAAGCTTCCAGTCGCTCATTCGCATTAGCTAAAGCAGCGACAAACTCCTCTCGCTTGACATCTTCTCCCTGCCATTTCGCTTGCAAAAGGCGCAGCAAACTATCTGCACCCACTTTGGCTAAAGTAACGCTAACAATTCCGTTATCCTCCAACCCGAGAAACTCATCGAAAATCAGTTTCATCAAGTCGTCAACTTTGGTGATTTTTGTTCGGGATGACAGCGTTTTGTGTGCGAAGACAACAGGCTCATCTAAGGTGATGTCAAATGTCGGTTTTGCTAGCTTTTCGCCCGTGTTTTTGTGGTAAACTTCATAAAGGCGATCGAGAAATTTGTTGGCCGAGTGCAATTTGCCGAAGTTGAGGATGTTTTTGCTGCCGATGTCGATTTTGTAGCTGACTCGCGAATCTACTGAACCGTTGGCGATCGCACTTTTTAAATCTGTGTATTCCGTCGTCGTCGGAAAATTGATGTAAAGGCTTTTTGACAGATAATGCTGTTTCAATTCTTCCAATTGTTCCGCAGTGTAAGCCTCGGATTCCTCCTTCAAATGAGCCGAGAGAATGCTGGAGAGAATTTTGATTTCTACGAGTTCCTCAAACACTCCGTCAAGGCTGCCGTAACGCCCGTCAAAAGGCACGAGGGGCAAACTCTCTAACTTAATATCGTACTCTGAACGGAAGTCAAATTCTTGCACAGGCGAACCGTCTTTTTCAAGGACACCGCATTTTTTGAGCAAATCAAACACTGGTTTGCTGCTGATTTTGGTTCGCAGCGACTTAATATTAACTTCGCCGTCGCTGACAATGGTATAATTGTTGAAAGTATTGAGGTCTGTAACTAGAATTCCCGCCACTTCTGCGATTAAAGTTTCATCCTCAACTTTTACCAGCTTAGCTTTTCGGGTAATCAGCATATTGACGGTAGCGGTATTTTGATTGATGGCAAATGAACCCATTTGCACGTATTCGCCACCATCTAAGAATTCAGTTTTCAGCCAAGGCTTGACAAGGTTGCCGTTTTCGTCTCGCTTTCCTTCAACTCGCTTCAAACCTTTTCGCTGATAATTTTCTTGCAAGTGTTTCAAGTTGATGATGATGCTGTTGCTGTTTTCCTCCAATATCTTGATTAACTCCAGCAGGGAAATTTTATCGTTGACTTTTACCCGATCGCCAATTTCATGATTTTTCAACACCTCAGGCGCAAAAACAGCCTGTTCCAAATCTTCCGTAAACTCCGCTATTTGGGCATTTGTCAAAGCTTTAGCGTGTTTTTCCGTCAAAGTAGCGTCGAAGGTGCTCGCCAGCGCATACTTAGCCGTATTTAAATTGCCGTCAGCGAGGTTAGCTTTCGCAAAAGCAAACACCGACTCATCAGTTTGAGCAACGGGAACATCTAGCTTGTCATACTCATCTTTGGCGACTTTCTGATATTTGTAAAACAGTCCCCGATCCTCTGCTTTCAGCCCGCAGATTTTTAGCGTGCTCGATGAACCGTTGATTTTTTTGCCGCTTTTGGAAACAAAAACTTGATAATCATATTCCTTAATTAACGGTTCTTCCAGCGCAGGTGCAACGGAACTGCCTAACAGTTTTGTGCTGTCGTAAAGAGCATCATAAACCATTTTGACTTCGCCAGCGCGGATGCAATTTCCCGATAATGTGTTGGCGATTTTGGAGAGAAGTTTGAAGTCAGCACAGGCATAGGATATCGTGTTAGCAAACACATCCATGTCTTTGAGTTCTTCGCAAATTTCCCCTAGTTTTGCAGCTTCCGAATTGGCACTGGGGTCATTTGCATAGCCGTCTGTGTGCAAATTGACCGCTGTCATTTCTCCCGCTTTAACCAGAGATTTAGCGAGTTGCATCGACTGCGATATGCAGGTAGAGCCAGCCGTGTGGATTTTTTGAATTTCTTTGATGTATTGAGAGTCAAACTTCAGCACTTCTTGAATGGGAATCCGCTGGAAATGACAAATTACGTCCCGATTGCCAGCATAGGAAATCAGGCTGACAATTAGCTGGTAATTGTTGTACTCGTCTAAGGTCAAAAGCTTGATTAGGGTTTCTTTCAGCGGTTTTAAGTCATAATACATTGAGCCGGAACGGTCGATGATGATGATGCTGTGAGCGAGGGATTTTTCTGGGATATCACCGGGCTTTCTTTCTAAATTAATGCGATCGACTAGATAAAATGCCTTTGCGTTTCCGGCAAAATTGTAGAGGGTAAATTTGGTGCGAGTATTGGAGGCTGCTTGGCTGCTGGAACTTTTGACTTGAGATGATTGTTTTGCTTGCCGTGCCATAGTTTTCACCAAGGTTGACTTATTCGTCAACTTAATCATGACACGCGCTTATGTGGATGTCAAGGCCTGTGTGGAAAATTATTTGCGAAACTGAATAAGCATTAATATTGAGCGCTGCGGTGCAAGGGAAAATTGCGGCGCTAGGCTAAAGGTGGGCTGTTTTGGCAAAAGTAGTGGATCTGCGTAAGTCGTTTAGTAAATATTTAGTCAATCATGCTTTATTTAGAAAATCCGCTGCTCAAACTTTATCTAAATCTGATCGGATGGGTGGCGTTGGGATTTTTTCTCGGCCGCCTGCTACCGAGAAGCTATTCTACATATTTAGCCAAGTTTCTTTTCTTCTTTGGCACGCCATTGAGCATTGTTGCTTTTATCCGCAGCGCCAATTTGTCGGGCGCTATTTGGATGGCGCCGCTGATAGCTTGGGCGGCAATTCTAGCAGGTGGAGGACTCGCTGGGATTTTGATAATTTTCGGTGTCGGCGAGGAACGTTTTAAGACTCTTAATCCGATCGCCCAAAATAGCACGGAACACACCAGCGCTTGGAGTTTGCCCACTCAAGGCAGCTTCTTATTGGCAACGATGGTGGGTAATACGGGTTTTTTAGGCATTCCCGTCACCTTGTCCTTATTAGGGTCGGAACACTTTGCCTGGGCGTTGTTTTACGACTTGCTAGGCACTACCATGGGAATCAATATACTGGGAGTTGCTATTGCTTCTCACTGCGGTAAAAGCGATCGCCCTCAGAGTTGGTTAGGTCCGGTGTGGGCAATTTTTCTGAATCCGGCACTTTGGGCTTTTGGTATAGGGTTTGTCTCGCGCAGCTTGCCGCTGTCGGCACAAATCGCAGAATTGTTAACAACAGGTGCTTGGACTGTAATTACTTTAGCTTTAATTACGATCGGGATGCAGTTGAGCAAGTTGAATTCCTTGCACAACCTCAAACAAGTTTTGGCTTGTCTGGCGATTAAAATGCTGTTAGTTCCCTTGGTAATTGGCACCGGATTAACGTTTTTGGGGATCGCGGGCGCGCCGCGACTTGTGCTAGTGCTGCAAATGGCGATGCCTCCTGCTTTTGGTACTACATTGTTGGCAGAAGCTTTCAATCTCGATCGCGAATTAGCCGTAACTGCGATAGGCCTCGGCTGCGTTAGTTTATTATTCACTATTCCCCTATGGATGAGACTATTTAATTTTTAATAATAAAAATAGGAATTGCTCAGTTTTTAAACTGCCTTACTTCAGTGATCCCCATCACAAACATGGAGCGATATATGTCATATTGATTTAAAATAACAATCACGGGACTTGGAAACTGTATTGGCTGCGGCTAATGTGGAAATAGCCCGCTGAGGACGGGAAGAATAAAAGTATGGCAAGTATAAATTTTACATTGACAGGTTATCAAATTCTCAATCGCATTTACTCAGGAACTCGCACCCTAGTTTATGGAGCTTTCCGCAGTGGCGACAAACAGCCCGTCGCCATCAAAGTCTTGCGGAACCAGTATCCCAGCTTCAGCGAACTGGTGCAATTTCGCAATCAGTACACGATCGCCAAAAACCTCAACTTGCCAGGAATCATCGAAACCTACAGCTTGGAAACCTACCAAAACAGCTATGCGCTGGTAATGGAAGACTTTGGGGGAATTTCTCTGAATGACTGGATGGAACAAGGGGAAACTGCGCCGACCCTGAGCGAGTTTTTGCCAGTGGCGATCGACCTGAGCAATACATTAGATATACTCTACCGCCACCGCATCATTCACAAAGACATTAAACCAGCCAATATTTTAATTAATCCGCATACAAAACAAGTCAAACTCATTGACTTTAGTATTGCATCTTTGCTGCCAAGGGAAACTCAAACCCTGATGAATCCTAACGTGCTGGAAGGGACACTCGGCTATTTGTCTCCCGAACAAACGGGAAGGATGAATCGGGGGATTGACTACCGGACAGACTTTTACTCTTTGGGCGTGACTTTTTACGGATTGCTGGCGGGAAAATTGCCGTTTCAATCCAACGATGCGATGGAATTGATCCACTGTCATATTGCCAAGCAACCGCCATCACTGCATGAAATAAATCCCGCAATCCCGCCCGTCCTCTCGGAGATTGTCAGCAAATTAATGGCAAAGAATGCCGAAGACCGCTATCAGAGTGCGTTGGGACTGAAATTCGATTTAGAATTTTGTTTGAAGCAACTTGAAGAAAACGGCAGGATAGAGAGTTTTACGATCGCACAGAGGGATGTGGGCGATCGCTTCCTCATACCAGAAAAACTCTACGGTCGCGAAACCGAAGTTGCCGAATTACTGGCAGCATTCGATCGAGTAGCAGGTTTTTCCCACCACGCAGCAGGGAAAGGCGGAGGCAGTGAGTTAATGTTAGTCGCGGGTTTTTCGGGGATTGGGAAAACTGCAATTGTAAATGAAGTTCACAAACCCATTGTCCGCCAGCGCGGCTATTTCATCAAAGGCAAATTCGACCAATTTAACCGCAATATTCCTTTCTCAGCTTTTGTCCAAGCATTTCGAGATTTTATGGGACAGTTGCTGAGCGAAAGTGACGAAAGGTTGGAAAATTGGCAAACTCAAATATTGCAAGCACTGGGCGATAATGGTCAAGTCATTATTGAAGTAATTCCCGAACTCGAAAAAATTATTGGACCACAACCGCCCGCACTCGAATTATCAGGAACTGCGGCACAGAATCGGTTTAATTTGCTATTTCAAAACTTTATTAAGGTGTTCACAAAACCAGAACATCCCCTGGTGATGTTTTTGGATGACTTGCAGTGGGCTGATTCCGCCTCGCTGGGGTTAATGCAACTGCTGGTTACCGAGTCAGTAACCGGCTATTTATTAGTAATTGGTGCCTACCGAGATAATGAAGTGTTGGCAGCACATCCGTTGATGCTGACACTGGATGCCATGGCAAAAACTGGGGCCACGGTGAATACTCTGACGCTGGAACCCTTGAGTTCAGAAAGTCTAAATCATTTGGTTGCTGATACGCTCAATTGCGATCCATATTGGGCAAGACCTTTGGCTGATTTGGTGGCACAAAAAACCCGGGGAAATCCCTTTTTTGCAACGCAGTTTCTCAAAGCACTGCATCAGGATGGGCTGATTGAGTTTGACCGGGTTGCTGGTTATTGGCAGTGCGATCTTGTGCGAGTTCGGGAGGCAGCGCTGACGGATGATGTGGTCGAGTTTATGGCGTTGCAGTTGCAAAAATTGCCGCCAGGGACTCAGAATGTGTTGAAGTTGGCTGCTTGTGTTGGGAATCAGTTTGATTTGGGGACTTTGGCAGTTGTCTCCCAGCAATTGGAAACGGAAACGGCGGCGGATTTGTGGAAGGCTTTGCAAGAGGGGTTAATCCTGCCTGAAAGTGAAGTCTACAAGTTTTATATGGGGCGAGAAAGACGGGAGGAAACCGAAAATTCGGAGGTGGTGAATTACAAGTTTTTGCACGATCGCGTTCAGCAAGCTGCCTATTCTTTAATTCCCGAACAAGAGCGAGCGCGTGCTCACTATCAGATTGGACAATTGCTGATCCAGCAAATTTCACCCGCAGCTATAGAAGAGCAAATTTTTTCCGTCGTCAATCAGTTGAATTATGGGATTGCGCTGATTGAAGACCAAACAGAACGATCTGATTTGGCACAACTCAACCTCACGGCTTGCCGCAAAGCCAGAGCCGCTACTGCTTATCAAGCTGCTCGCGAGTATGGTGCGATCGGGCTAAATTTGCTTGGAGAGAGCGCTTGGCAACGGCAGTACGAGATGACCTTGAACTTGCACGAAATAGCCGCCGAAGTGGCTTCACTCTGTGGTGAATTTGACCAGATGAATCAGTGGATTGACACTGTGATTCATCATACCAGAACTCCCCTTGAGCGAGTGAGCGTTTACATCGTCAAAATTCAGGCATTATCGTCCCAGAACAAGTTTTTAGAAGGAATTGCTATCGGTTTGTTGAGTCTCAAAGAATTAGGAGTAGAATTGCCCGATACCCCTACATCAGAAGATATTCAGCAAGCTGTGCAGGAAATTAATAGCTCGATCGGCGATCGACCTATTGAAGAGTTATTTGATCTGCCAGCGATGGTGGATGCCCAAAAACTGGCCACGATGCAAGTGGCGGCAAGTATTGCGACAGCTTGTTATCTGGCTGGTTCGTCTTTGTTTGCGCTGGTGACTGCCTTACAGGTGAATTTATCTATCCAATATGGCAACAGTCGTACCTCAGCTTATAGCTATAGCTGCTATGGGATGTTTCTCAACAACTTTCTACAAGATGTGACGGTAGCCGATCAATTTTGCCGATTAGCTTATCGTCTTGGCAGTAGGGCGGAGGCCAAAAATATTCGCCCTGCAACTTTTGCTGCGATCGGACTCTGTTTGTACCATCGCAAATCGCATTTGCGGGAAACCCTCCCCATTTTTCAGGCAGGCTATCAAGCCGCATTAGAAACAGGAAATTTAGAGTTTGTCGGGTTTAATGGGCATGGATTTTGTCTACATTCCTACTGGTGCGGTCAACCTTTGGCAGAACTTGATCCCCAAATTCGGGCATACCGTCAGCAATTACTCGACCTCAACCAACTAACGACGGCAAATTATTGTTCGATTTATTGGGAAACAACGCTGTTTTTATTGGGTAATCCAAACAACTTTGAGATTTCCTTTGAAGAGGAACGCTATGAGGAGAAGCTGGTTTCTCAGTCGCTTGCCACTAACGATTTGTACCGACTCTGCATCTTCTATCTGTACAGGGCGACGTTGAGATTCCTGCTGGGAGATATTGCTCGGGCCTCCGTAGATGTCGATCGAGCAAGACAGTATCTAGCGGGAAGCGTAGGAATTACTTCCGAAGCTGGTTTATATTTCTATGACTCACTCATAGCCCTGGCCACTCCTGAGTCCGAGGCTGAGTTAGAAACGCAGTCGCAACGAGTTCAGGAAAATCAAAGTAAGTTGCAGCATTGGGCAGAACACGCCCCCATGAATTATTTGCATAAGTGGCAGTTGGTAGAAGCAGAGAAATACCGAGTTGCCAGACAGAGGGCAGAAGCTATTGAAATGTACGATCGTGCGATCGTCGGAGCGAAAGAAAACGAATACATCCAAGAAGAAGCTCTCGCTAACGAACTAGCAGCTAAATTCTACCTCGACTGGGGCAAAGAAAAAGTGGCGCAAGCTTATATGCAAGAAGCCTACTACTGTTATGCTCGCTGGGGTGCGAAAGCCAAAATTGATGACTTAGAAAAACGCTATCCCCAACTTCTTTCTCCCATATTGCAGGCAAGAGAAAATCGTTCTGTAATCCCCCAAACCCGCCTCCACCCAATCAAAAAATCATCAATTTTACATCAAAGATTCCCAACAAGTCTATCGAGCAGCAACAGTATTTACGAAACCCTCGATTTCGCCGCTATTCTCAAAGCCTCCCAAACTCTCTCCAGTGAAATTAAATTAGAAAAAGTGCTGGCTGGCCTGATGTCTGTGGTGATGGAAAATGCCGGGGCAAAAAAAGCAGTTCTGCTGTTGCTTAAGGATGGGAATCTCATCATCGAAGCTGTAGCCTCCTTCAATCAAGATGTCATCTCAATATCTGTACCGCTGTCAGCCAACGACGAGTTTCCCCCTGGTGTGGTCAACTATGTTAAGCGGACTTGGAAAACTGTCGTTTTGGATAATGCAGCAGTACAAAACGATTTTATTGCCGATCCGTATTTGCTCCAGGAAAAGCCCAAAAGTGTGCTGTGTACCCCGATTTTAAATCAGGGTAAATTAATCGGGTTGTTATATCTAGAAAATAACTTGACAATTGGTGCATTTACAGAAGATCGCACTGAAGTCATCCAACTTTTGTGCGCCCAAGCGGCTATCTCTCTAGAAAATGCCCGCCTGTACCAACAATCTCAAGCTTATGCACAAGAATTAGAGCGATCGCTCCTTGAGTTGCAGCAAGCACAGTTACATATCGTGCAAAGCGAAAAAATGTCCGCTTTGGGCAATCTCGTCACAGGAATAGCTCACGAAATCAATAATCCTGTCGGCTTTATTAACGGCAATATTGAGGAAGCAACCACCACGATTAAAGATGTGATTTCCCACTTAAAATTATATCAAGAAAAACTGCCCAATCCCGGCCCTGAAATTGAAGAAGATGCTGAGGATATTGATTTAGAGTATGCCTTAGAAGATTTGCCAAAGATGCTGTTGTCGATGAAAGTGGGATGCGATCGCATTCGTGGCATTAGCACGAGCCTCCGCACCTTCTCCAGAGCCGATAAAGACTACAAAGTTCCGTTTAATATCCATGAGGGCATTGACAGCACTATCTTAATTTTGAAACATCGGCTGAAAGCCAACGAACACCATCCTGCGATCGAAGTCGTCACAGACTACGGCAATCTCCCTCCCATCGAATGCTTTCCCGGTCAACTGAACCAAGTCTTTATGAACCTGCTTGCTAACGCGATCGATGCCCTAGAAGAATCAAACCAAAGACGCAGTTTAGAGGCGATTAAAGCAAATCCACACTGTATCACAGTTCGTACCAATCTGTCGGGCGATCGACACATCAAAATTCAGATTGCCGATAACGGTGCGGGCATGACAGAATCAGTGAAACAGCGAATTTTTGACCATCTGTTCACAACGAAGGCAGTAGGAAAAGGTACGGGGTTAGGATTGGCGATCGCCCGCCAGATTGTAGTTGAAACCCACGGCGGAACAATTAATGTAAATTCTACCTTGGGGGGAGGAAGTGAATTTGAGGTAGTGTTACCTATTACCGAATAAAAGTAGAAGACATTCTTCATCATACCATTTTAGATTTTAGATTTTAGATTGAAGAAGTGGGAATGACAGATGACATACTGGTTTGGAACACGACCATACAGTTGCATTCTTTTTTTAAAGTGGTATCTGAAGTAAAAGTTTGAGGAGGAGCAAGAAGGAAAAAGGTTATTCATTTTTCAGTCTTCATCATTTCGTTTGTCGAGTTTGACTTTCTTGAGTGCGATCGACTAATTTCTATTTGAAAAAATCCATAATAACTAAATTAGATTGCCGATCGGGCATTATACCAGCCCCGATCGCAACTGCGGACACGGGCAAAACTTTCAGCGCCCCTGCGCCAGATTGCCAAAATCTCAATTATGCTAACCTAGGCAAGCAGCAATCCCTTGTCACGAAGGCGATTAACATAATTTCAAACAATTTATTTTATTGAGGACCGGTGTATCCCGTATGGCAAACCTGATCGGCACAGACAGCAACGACTTTATTCTAGGAACTCCGCTGGGCGATCGAATTCGCGGCTTAGATGGCGATGACACGCCCCTGGGTGCGGGAGGAGATGACACCCTAGAGGGCGACGGCGGCAACGACCAGCTTCTTGGAGCTGACGGAGCAGATTCGTTGCTTGGCGGTGAAGGAAATGACGAACTCATTGGCAACCAAGGCCGCGATTCTGCTTCCGGCGGGAACGGCGACGACTCGATTCGCGGCGGTTTGGGCAACGACATCCTCGAAGGCAACGACGGGATAGACAGCGTGGTGGGAGACGCTGGGGACGACTTAGTTTTTGGCAACGGAGGCTTTGATGTGATTGCCGGCGGTACTGGCAACGACACCCTCACAGGGAATGACGGCGACGATTCCGTGTTCGGGAATGCTGATGATGACTTTCTCTACGGGAATTTTGGGAACGATTCTCTCAACGGCGGTAGTGGCAGGGATCAACTGTTGGGCGGTGAGGGCAACGATTACTTTAGCGCCAGCGACGGCGACGACACTTTGTACGGCAATGCCGACAACGATTCGCTCTTCGGAGATGCTGGTAATGACCAGATATTCGGTGGGAAGGCTGACGATACAGCTTTTGGCGGCAGCGGTTCCGATACCCTTCGCGGCGATGAAGCCGACGACTCGGTACTGGGAGATGAAGGTAATGACTTCCTGTTTGGCGGCAAAGGTAATGATGGTCTCGACGGCGGTTTTGGCGATGACTCCTTGGCCGGAGGTATCGGCGACGATACAATTTTGGGCAGTTTCGGCAATGACAATTTATTTGGGGCAGAGGGTAATGATTCTCTGATCGGAGGTGAGGGTTCGGATACTCTGAC
Source organism: Microcoleus sp. B3-A4 (assembly GCF_036705385.1). Classification (NCBI taxonomy): domain Bacteria; kingdom Bacillati; phylum Cyanobacteriota; class Cyanophyceae; order Oscillatoriales; family Microcoleaceae; genus Microcoleus; species Microcoleus sp. B3-A4. The sequence continues at coordinate 50,079 of NZ_JAUBUI010000029.1, forward strand.
TGGCGGCAGCGGCAGCGATGTTTTTGGATTGGGAGCCGGGCCTGGCAGTCTGGCTTTAATTAATGATTACAATGACACAGAGGATTTCTTTGGACTGCCGAGCAATTTATCTTTCGCTCAACTGCAAGTTCGGCAAGGTAACGGTGCAAATGTCAGGGATACAGTAATTACGACGCTCGACGGCAAGCTTTTAGCAATTTTGATCGACACTCCGGCGGCGCTGATCGAGGCGAATGATTTTATCGCTGTGACTGGGACGGCTACTCCCAGGCCAACCACGATTACAACTACAACTACAACTACAGTTACCAGCACAACTACAGATCCAACTCTAACTCCAACTCCGACTGAGACGCCGACTCCAACTCCAACTCCAACTCCGACTCCAACTCCGACTCCAACTCCGACTCCAACTCCGACTCCAACTCCGACTCCAACTCCAACTCCGACTCCGACTCCAACTCCGACTCCGACTCCAACTCCGACGCCGACTCCGACAGCAGCACCAACCCCGACTCCGACAGCAGCACCAACCCCGACTCCGACAGCAGCACCGACGCCGACTCCGACAGCAGCACCAACTCCGACTCCCACAGCAGCACCAACTCCGACGCCGACTCCGAGGATTCCGATTCCGCCGACAGTTAGCGTGCCTGATTCGCCTCTGCTATCAATTAGTTCGATCCCCCCGACGCCGACGCCGACTTCCGGACTATTGCCAATGCCCGGGCAGACGCCGATATTCCCGACGGTGGCGAACCCGATACCTTTTCCTACACCTTTTCCTAAACCTTTCTCCTAGGCGCGATCGCGCAGCTCAGTGATGAGTGATGAGTTAATGTAAAACTCACTAAACTCATCACTCAAAACTATTTAACGTCCTGGGGAGTTTCGGCCGAGTCTTCTGGCGGCTCGGCTGGAGAATCTTCTAGAGGAGATAATAATTGTTGGGTGTACCCCAAGAGCGATCGAAGTTTCATGCGGTGGATGTAAGGCCAGCCGCCATTGGCTTCAATATTCCTGAGCAGTTTGTAAAGTGCTTGGCGGTTGTCGGGAAAAGACGCTTGAAACAAACCGTCCCGAATTTCCCGGTGCGAAGCTTCCAGTCTCCGCAGCAGGGCCAAAAGCAGCAGACTGTCTCCCTGACAACTTTCGGCTAAAGTCCGAATCGCCTCTGTCACTGATTGCATTTGAGACTGCAACTTTTCTGACTCTAAATCTTTGCCGTTGTCCATACCGCTGCTTCCTTTGAAATCTACAAGGCATTTGTCCCCAGCCTTTTGGTCAACCGACTAATCGAGCTAGTCGCGATCGCCATTCGGGGTCATAAGCAAAGTAACTTAAGTAGGTTGACTTAAGCAATATTAATTTGCAGTCCAAGTCAGGAAAAGAGCACAACCCGTCGTACCATGTGTATTGGGCTGCGATCCGAACATGATGGAGAAATCATAAGTTCATGCTTATTTTCACGGCGCACTAGCTTGATTTTTTGAGTCAATGCCGGTGTCTGTGAAGCGAGCGATCTGGATCTAAATGCTGCCCTAAGCGCTGGCCTAGCCTGCCGGCGGGCAATTATATTTTGCTCGAAGTAGGGCTTTTTCTTAATATAATCCGATGTTGGATATTGAGGTTGGCAATGAAATATCGTGCTTTAATTGTTGCACTTTTAGCATTTTGCATGAGTGCGCTGGTTGCTTGTTCTTCTGCTCCTGACTCGACGGTGGCGACTACTGAGTTGCTCACCTACGACGAGATTAGAGGTACTGGCTTGGCTAATAACTGCCCTAGCTTGGCAGAAACTTCTCGGGGATCGATCCCCATCGAAGCGGGCGGCACCTATAAACTGACTGGTTTGTGTTTGCAGCCCACAACTTATTTTGTGAAGGAAGAACCAGCAAACAAACGCCAAGAGGCGGAATTTGTGCCTGGTAAATTGCTGACCCGGTTCACGTCGAGCATTGACCAAGTTCAAGGTACGCTCAAGGTCGGTACTGACGGAACTCTGACTTTCACAGAAGAAGACGGCTTGGATTTTCAAGCTATTACGATTCAATTACCGGGCGGAGAGCAAGTACCTTTCTTGTTCACTATTAAAGAACTGGTAGCCAGTTCCGAGCCCGGAGTGGTTGCTATCAATACTTCCACCGATTTGAGAGGGGAGTTTAACGTTCCTTCTTACCGCAGCGCAGGCTTTTTAGACCCTAAAGGTCGCGGGGTAGCGACTGGCTATGACAATGCTGTAGCGCTTCCGGCTTCTGACAATTCCAAACGTGTGCGGGCTAATGTTAAGATAGCTGACACCAGCACCAAAGCTGGCAAAATTTCTCTCCAAGTTGCTAAAGTCAACAGCGCCACTGGCGAAGTTGGCGGGATTTTTGAGAGCACGCAGCCTTCTGATACTGATTTGGGAGCTAGACCGGCTCTGGACGTGAAAATTCGGGGTTTGTTTTACGCTCGCATTGAGCCTTCTGTATCGTAAAATTGGCTTTCTGGATCGATCGAACTTGAGTAGTTTTTTATCCTAAAGGTACTGCTCGCTCTTCATTAGCCAACAGTCTTGAGCAACATAACTTAGGACTGTTGACTAATGACTAAATTTATGATTGAATTGTGGTGATGGGCAAGTTATGAAGGTTGGATTTTTTATTAATTAAAGTATTGTATTCAAAGCGCTTTCAGCTTATAATATATTTTTCAAAAAACCTGGTTAAATTGGGGATTGTGCTGAAGGCCTTCTACCTGCTAAAAGTCTGCCTTATGCCGAAAACCTTCTGATAATCCCGCTAAATGCGTTCATGTTCCGAAAGTTAAACTGGTGTGTCAGGTATCACACCTATTAAGTGCTAGGATTACACTAGCTAAAAGTGAATTGTTTTAGACTAGATAAGAAGCTAGATCTAAAGCAACCTCAGTCCTCTGCTCTACCAACCCTTATGTCACCATGTCTACCACAGTGCCGAACGAGCTAAAAAGCGAAAATTTGCAATTGTTGCGCGAGTACCAAATTTCTGGATCGAATGAAATCCGCAATCAGTTAGTTAAACTGAATATTGGACTGGTCAGAAAAGAAGTTTACCACTGGATCAACCAGTGCGGTGAAAGCTACGACGATTTGCTGCAAGTCGGATGTATTGGTTTGATCAGGGCGATCGAGCGGTTTGATATCGCGAAGGGACACGCTTTTAGTTCCTTTGCAATTCCCTACATACGGGGCGAAATTCAACACTACTTGCGGGACAAAAGCCCTTCTGTGCGCTTTCCCCGCCACTGGCAGTCCCTGGAACGCAAATCAGTAGCAGCGATCAAGGATTTGCAGGTGCAGTTAAACCGCAAACCTACGGATGCTGAAGTAGCAGCAGTCCTTGAGGTTTCTTTAGAAGAATGGCAAGAAATTAAGTTGGCCCATCTCAACCGATCGCCTCTGAGCTTGGACGCGCCGATGCAAGATGAGGATGAGGGGGCTACTTGTCTGGGAGAGTTGGTACCCGATACTAAGTATCGGAGTTTTCAGTTGGCGCAAGAGGATCAAATTCGCGTACAGCAAGCTTTGGCTATGTTGGAACAACGGACTCGCGAGATATTGGAGTTTGTTTTTCTCTACGATTTGACGCAGAAAGAAACGGCTGAACGCTTAGGTATCAGTGCGGTAACTGTTTCTCGGCGAGTTAAGAAGGGGCTGGATTTGCTCAAAGAGATTATGACTAAACAGCTTTAGTTATTAGTCAGTTGTTGGTTGTGAACAGTTAACAGTCAACCGTTAACCGTTAACAGTCAACCGTTAACAGTCAACAGTCAACAGACGAATTTTTAGATGCTGCGGACAAAATTATCGAGCCTTTCTACGGCTTTTTTAATTGTGCCTAAATCGGTGGCGTAAGACAAGCGAATGTGGTCGTCTGCACCAAAAGCAATCCCCGGAATAACTGCTACTTGCTGCTGTTCTAAGAAAGTGTCGCAAAATTCCAAAGAATTCATTCCAGTTTTGCTGATGTTGACAAACATATAGAAAGCACCGTCTGGTTTGATGCAGCTAATTCCAGGGATAGCATCGAGTAATTCAAATATTACCTGACGCCTTTCGGCAAAAGCTTGACGCATTTTTTCGACAGATTCTTGGCTGCTTTCCAAAGCTGCGATCGCGCCGTACTGTGCAAAAGTACACACATTTGAGGTACTGTGACCTTGAATGGTGCCGGTGGCTTTAATTAATTCGCTCGGCCCGGCCAAATAACCGATTCGCCAGCCTGTCATCGAGTAAGCTTTAGCAAAACCGCTGCTGATCAAGGTGCGATCGAAGATTTCTTTGCCTAGGGAACCGATGCTGACGTGTTGGGCGTCGTCATATATAATTTTTTCGTAAATCTCGTCAGCAACGACTAAAATATCTCGATCGACTATCACCTCAGCCAAGGCTTTGATTTCCGCCGGATTATACACCATTCCCGTCGGGTTAGAAGGCGAATTCAGTACAAATAACTTGGTTTTGGGAGTAATCGCTCGACTCAGTTGTTCCGGTGTAATTTTATATCCTGTAGAAGCATCAGTCTGTACAATTACTGGCTTGCCGCTAGCGAGTTTCACCATTTCAGGGTAGCTTAGCCAGTAGGGAGCAGGAATAATTACTTCCTCTCCCGGCTCGATCAGAGCCATCATCAGATTGTAGAGAGAATGCTTGCCGCCGTTGGTGACAATGATATTTTCCGGTTGATAGTTGAGATTGTTGTCATCGCGGAGTTTGCGGGCGATCGCAGCTTTTAACTGCAGTTCCCCAGCCACAGGGCCGTACTTAGTCTTCCCCTCGTCTAAAGCTTGTTTTGCCGCTGCTTTAATGTGTTCGGGGGTATCAAAGTCGGGTTCTCCCGTACTCAAACTACAGACATCAATCCCTTCGGCCTTCATGGCTTTAGCCTTAGCGGCGATCGCCAAGGTTATAGAAGGAGAAACCTCACCCACTCGTGCTGCCAACTTAATCATTGGATTTTAGATATTAGATTTTTGACTTTAGATCATAGGGTGACAAATGTTGATATTCAACCCTCTTGTTAGGGAATTATGACATTTGTTTACATAGTACGTAAAGGATTAAGCAATTAAAGAATAAAAATTAAATAAGCTCTTAGTTTTAATTTTTATTTTTAAATTTTTAAATTTTGACGTTATTATTGTAGCATTTTTGATGTCTCGTTACCCTCAACGCCGATCTGCAAGCTTATGGATCTCAAATCTCTGATTCGCGACATTCCTGATTTCCCCAAGCCGGGAATTCTGTTTCGAGACATTACAACTTTGCTGCGCGACCCGCAAGGGCTCAGCTACACCATTGACAGCTTAGCCGAAAAATGCTCTGCAATGTCCGTTGACTATGTGGTGGGCATGGAATCGCGGGGCTTCATCTTTGGCGCGCCTTTGGCTTATAAAATGGGAATAGGCTTTATTCCTGTCCGAAAGCCGGGGAAACTGCCCGGTGCGGTTCATTTTGCTGAGTACGAGTTGGAGTACGGTGTCGATCGACTGGAGATGCACCGAGATGCGATGGCATCGGGCAGCCGGGTGCTGATTGTGGACGATTTAATCGCCACTGGCGGAACAGCGGCCGCGACGGCTAAATTGTTGGAGCAAGCTGGCTGCGAGCTTGTCGGTTTTGCTTTTATCATTGAATTGCAGGCTTTGGGTGGCAGGCAGAAATTGCCCGATGTGCCAATCGTCACGCTACTGGAGTATTAGTCAGTTAACTGTTGACTGTTGACTGTTGACTGTTGACTGTTGACAGTTGACTGCTGAGTAAAAACTACTGACAAATAATATCCTTGACCTTTGCATCGGAATTATTCATCTCTCTCTTCTCTTTCTCTGCGATCTCTGCGTTCTCTGTGGTTAAATCATTCCGATGCAACCGGAATTAATATCATTCACAATTCTTCAAATCTAAAATCTAAAATCTAAAATCCTATGACTTCTATTAAGTTAAATCGAAATTGGCGAGCGTTGAATTCTCTGTTTAGCAGCGAGACATTTACTTATGTTTTCAAGCGACTGTTGCAGGCACTTTTAACCCTATTTTTGGCATCGGCTCTTTGTTTTGCAATTATTGAGCTAGCACCGGGAAATTACTTGGATACATTGAGCCAAAATCCGAAGATTTCGCCGGAGACACTCAAGCAACTCGAACAGCAGTTCGGCTTAGATAAACCAGCGATTGTGCAGTATTGGCTGTGGCTGCAACAAATTGTGACGCGGGGGAATTTTGGCACGAGTTTTGTGTATCAGCGATCGGTAGCTTCGCTGCTGTGGGAACGGGTACCGGCGACGTTATTAATGGCGATCGCATCTTTGATTGTAACTTGGGCGATCGCCATTCCCTTGGGAATTGTCGCGGCCGTCAATCAAAACCGTACAGTCGATCGAGTTCTGCAAGTAGTCAGCTACACGGGACAGGGATTTCCGAGCTTTATCACAGCGTTGCTGCTGCTATTTTTTGCTCAGAATACTTCCCCTCTGTTTCCCGTCGGAGGAATGACAAGTATCGACCACGCAGACTTACCTTGGTGGGGTCAAATCCTCGATTACGGCTGGCACTTAATTTTGCCAACAGTCGCCCTCAGCCTTACTGGTTTTGCTGGTTTGCAAAGATTGATGCGCGGACAATTTTTGGACGTGCTGCGTCAAGATTATATCCGAACAGCACGGGCGAAAGGTTTGCCGGACGATCGAGTAATTTACATTCATGCTTTGCGGAATGCAGTTAATCCGTTGATTACCCTATTGGGTTTTGAGTTTGCTAGTTTGTTGAGCGGTGCGTTTATTGCCGAATATTTCTTTAATTGGCCGGGTTTAGGAAAGCTGACTTTGGATGCGGTTAACAATCAAGATTTGTATTTAGTAATGGCAAGTTTGATGATGGGTGCGACGATGTTGATTGTGGGGAATTTGTTGGCCGATTTGCTGCTCAAAGCTGTCGATCCTCGGATTAAGCTGGAAGATTTGAAATAGCACACTTAACTCAGTAATATGAGGTACGCAAGGGCGATTTGTAATAGTCAACTCAACAGTCAACAGTATTCCCATTATCCATGCTCCCTGCCCCATGCCCCATTACCCATCTCGGAGTGTTTTATGTCAGAACAACAACCAAACGAGTTAATGAGTTTTAGCAGCTTTGCCGACTGGTGCAGGCATATTGACAGTCTTTCAGAAGAGGCAAGGCACACAGTTGAAGTGTTGTTAGAAAAGGCTGGTACTGATGACGCTGAAGCAGCGGAGCGGATACTTTCAAGTATCACAGAATTGGATCTCAGCGAGAATCAAATTACCGACATCAGCATCCTCGGCTCGCTCACCAATCTGACAAGATTGTATCTCGACAGCAATGAAATTATCGATATCAGCCCGTTGCGATCGCTCACCAATCTGACAAAACTGATTCTCTCCCCCTACGACAATCGAGTTGCCCCTCTCAGCGTGTTAGGCGAACTCGCACAGAAACATCTGACTCTCTCGACTAGACCAATTGATGCTCAAAAAGCCACAGCAGCAGTCAAACTTGCCTATGCCACTATTGGATTAGAAGAACCAGAAGTGATTATTTACAGCAGTCCCGGCGACGCTTGTCTCCAAATCTTCAATTGCCGCTTGCATAGACCGGGGAAACAGCTAGACTGGAAATCGATATCCCTATCGATTGTGGGAGAATTTGCCAGTCCGGCAGTGTGGCAGTATGAGCTCGAACACATGAAGATCGAGTCCGAAGCAGACAGCCTAATGAGTGAATTGGTTGAAGAATATGCGGCGCTATCGGGACCTGGTTTTTACGCTGATTCGTTCCACCTAATGGAATTCGTTGGAATCCCCACGACTTTGCTGCTTAAACAAATCTATTTGACTGAACTTTATATCTCTTCATGGGGTATCAATCTCTCCCAAAAGGCACAAGAAATACATCACTGCCAAAAGCTGCTTTTCGAGCATTGCGGTTGGATATTTCCCTTTGAAAAAATTTGTTATGTGTGCGATCGCCCCCGCCACCTGCGCTTTGACAGTCAACATCGCTTGCACGCCGAAGCAGAACCTGCGATCGAGTTGGCGGATGGATGGAATTTTTACTATTATCACGGCGTCAGATTACCAGATAACTACGGAAAAGTACACCCAAATTTGTGGAAAGCAGAATGGCTGTTATCAGAATCAAATGCCGAATTAAAACGAGTATTAATTCAAGGAATTGGTTGCGATCGCATAATTCAAGAATTGGCAGCCGAACAAATAGATAGCTGGCAGGAATATGCACTATTAAGAATAGATAATGCCGATGTCGAGCCGATTTATTTGTTAAAAATGACTTGTCCGAGTACGGGATTCATTCATGCTTTAAGAGTGCCGCCGGATCTTACATCGGCGAGGGAAGCAATTCGCTGGGTAAATTGGGATATCGATCCTGATGAATTTTCCGTGCAGACTTGAAGGTGAATGCGATCGGGCGTCAATTGTAGCTAAAGTATTGTCTATCTCGGAGTGTTTTATGTCAGAAAAACAGCCAAACGAGCCAATGAGTTTTAGCCGCTTTGCCGACTGGTGCAGGCATATTGACAGTCTTTCACAAGAGGCAAGGCACACAGTTAAAGTGTTGCTAAAAAAGGCTGGCACTGATGACGCACAAGCAGCGGAGCAGATACTTTCAAGCATGACAGAACTCGATCTCAACCAAAATGGAATTACCGACATCAGTTCTCTGGGCTCGCTCATCAATCTGACCAAACTCGATCTCAGCGACAATCAAATTACCGACATCAGCTTTCTCGGCTCACTCACCAATCTGACAACACTGAATCTCTACAGCACTGGAATTACCGACTTCAGCTTCCTCGGCTCGCTCACCAATCTCACAAAACTGCATCTCTACAACAATCAAATTAGCGACATCAGCTTTCTCGGCTCGCTCACCAATCTGACCACACTGAATCTCAGGCACAATCAAATTAGCGACATCAGCATCCTCGGCTCGCTCACCAATCTGACCACACTCCATCTCAGCTATAATAAAATTACCGACATCAGCTTCCTCGACTCGCTTACCAATCTGACCACACTCCATCTGAGCTTCAATCAAATTACCGACTTCAGTTTTCTCGGCTCGCTCACCAATCTGACCACACTCCATCTCGACTGGAATAAAATTACCGACATCAGCTTCCTCCGCTGGCTCACCAATCTGACCACACTGCATCTGAGCAAAAATCAAATTAGCGATATCAGCTTCCTCGGCTCACTCACCAATCTGACCACACTGAATCTCAGCAGCAATCAAATTACCGACTTCAGCTTTCTCGGCTTGCTCACCAATCTGACCACACTGCATCTGAGCAACAATCAAATTAGCGACATCAGCTTCCTCGGCTCGCTCACCAATCTGACCACACTCGATCTCAGCTACAATCAAATTACTGACATCAGCTTCTTCGGCTCACTCACCAATCTGACCACACTGCATCTGAGCAACAATCAAATTAGCGACATCAGCTTCCTCGGCTCGCTTACCAATCTGACCACACTGCATCTCTACAACAATCAAATTAGCGACATCAGCTTCCTCGGCTCTCTCACCAATCTGACCACACTCGATCTTGGCGCCAATCAAATTACCGACTTCAGCTTCCTCGGCTCGCTCACGAATCTGACCACACTGCATCTGAGCAGCAATGGAATTACCAACTTCAGCTTTCTCGGCTCGCTCACGAATCTGACCACACTGCATCTGAGCAGCAATGGAATTACCAACTTCAGCTTTCTTGGCTCACTGACCAATCTGACCACACTCAATCTCGACAGAAATCAAATTACCGACATCAGCTTTCTCGGCTCGCTCACAAATCTGACTACACTCAATCTCGACAGAAATCAAATTACCGACATCAGCTTTCTCGGCTTGCTTACCAATCTGACTACACTCGATCTTCGCGTCAATCAAATTACCGAAATCAGCTCTCTCGGCTCGCTTACCAATCTGACCGCACTCGATCTTAACGCCAATCAAATTACCGACATCAGCTCTCTCGGCTCGCTTACAAATCTGACCGCACTCTATCTCAGATTCAATCAAATTACCGACATCAGCTCTCTCGGCTCGCTTACAAATCTGACGACACTGAATCTCAACAGCAATCAAATTACCGACATCAGCTCTCTCGGCTCGCTCACCAATCTGACCACACTGCATCTCGACAACAATCCAATTACCGACATCAGCGCCTTGCGCTCGCTCACCAATCTGACCAAACTTGATCTTGGCCTCAATCGAATTAGCGCTATGTGCGTGTTAGGCGAACTCGCACAGAAACGTCTTACTCTCTCGACTACGCCAATTGATGCTCAAAAAGCCACAGAAGCAGTCAAAGTTGCCTATGCAGCTATTGGCCTAGAAGAACCCGAAATTATTATTTGCAGCAGTCCCCCCGACGCTTATCTCCAAATCTTCAAATTGGTGCTCAAAGCCGACCCTTCACAAAACTGGTCAAACGAAGGGTATTGGAATAGATTGGGGAAAAAGCTAGACTGGAAATGGATGTCCTCATCGATTGTGAGAGAATTTGCAAGTGCGGCGGTGTGGGAGTATGAGCTAGAGGGCATGACGATCGAGCCCGAAGCAGACAGCACACTGAGTTCGCTAATCAACCAATTTACTAGCAGCCATGTGCGATCGGAACAAACGATGTCGGATACCCCGCCCGATTATTTCTGCGACATAATATCCCGTGAAACCCCCACGACTTTGTTTAAAAAAATCTATTTAACTGAATTGTATATCTCTTCATTAGGCATCAATCTCTCCCACAAAGCACAAGAAATACTTCGCTGCCAAAAGCTGCTTTTCGAGCATGGCGGTTGGATATTTCCTTTTGAAAAGATTTGCGCGGTGTGCGATCGGCCTCGCCACCTGCGCTTTGACAGTCAAAACCGCTTGCACGCGGAAGGAGAACCTGCGATTGAGTTTGCGGATGGATGGAATTTTTACTATTATCACGGTGTCGAATTGCCTGAAAACTACGGCAAAGTCCACCCAAATCAATGGCAATCCCAATGGCTTTTAACAGAACGCAATGCCGAAGTTCGGCGAGTGTTAATTCAAGGAATTGGTTACGATCGCATTTGTCAAGATTTGGAAGCAAAACAAATAGATAGTTGGCAGGAATATGCACTATTACAAATAGATAACGCAGATGTCGAGCCGATTTGTTTGTTAAAAATGACTTGTCCGAGTACGGGATTCATTCACGCTTTGAGAGTGCCACCTAACCTGACATCAGCTAGGGAGGCAATTCGCTGGGCAAATTGGGATATTGATCCAGAGAAATTTTCCGTGCAGACTTGATATATAGCCTTTCTCAGGTAAATTAGATGCTCGTGGGCATCGGGCATAGCAGATATAACAGGGTTTAAATTTTTAATTTCTGAACGGGGCTGACAATTCATTGAAGAACGGGCTAGGCTAGTTGTAGACTTCTATTTCCATGCCAGGAATGCACCGATAAAACTTCATTCACCCTCCAAACATGGCAAAACAACTAGCAATAGAAACTCGCGGGCTGACGAAACAATTCGATCGCCATATAGCCGTCAATGACATCGACTTGCAAATAGCAGCAGGCGAAGTATGCGGACTGATCGGCCCCAACGGTGCCGGCAAAACTACTTTGCTGCGAATGTTGGCGGCGGCTGAGGAACCGACTATAGGGGAAATTTACATTAACGGGGATAGGTTATTGCGCGATCGATCGCACCCAATTCTCAAACAGCGCATCGGCTTTCTTCCCGACGACTTTCCCCTCTACGACGACTTGACTGTTTGGGATTATTTAGACTATTTTGCCCGACTCTACAACCTCCAGCAACCGCGCCGCCGAGAGCGAATCAACTCTGTGTTAGAACTCGTGCAACTAACCAACAAGCGCAACAGCTTAATTTCCACCCTGTCGCGGGGGATGAAACAGCGCCTGAGTTTGGGGAGGACTATTATCCACGAACCGCTGTTGCTGTTGTTAGACGAACCCGTTTCTGGCTTAGATCCGATCGCCCGAATGCAGTTCCGCGAAATTATCAAAGTTTTGCAAGAAGCTGGCATGACCGTAGTCATATCATCTCACGTCCTCAGCGACTTAGCCGAACTTTGTACCTGGGTAGGCATCATGGAACTCGGATATCTGGTCGAAAGCGCACCGTTACAAGAACTTTACAAACGCCTCAGCCGCCAGCAAATTTTCATGTCGGTTTTAGGAAATAAATTAGAAGCGCTAACATCGGCATTAAAAAACTTTCCTTGGGTGGAAAATTGGGCAATAATCCCGGAAACTCAACAGGTGTGCGTTGATTTTTCAGGAAGCCCGGAAGATGCCGCAAATTTATTACGGGAACTCGTCGCGGCCAACATTCCCCTAACCGAATTCCACTGCACTCAAGAAGACTTAGAAACCATCTTCCTCAAGATGGGGCACCAGCAAGCATCCTAATTTGCTCGTTTCCTGTTTCCCAGAATAAACAGTGAGTTATAACTAAGTCGTCACCCATTCCTAATCACCAATAACCAATGACACTCCACTTACTAGACAAAATAGGCAACTGGAATCCCCAGTTATTTCGAGAAATCAAAGGGCGCTTGAATACTGGCAATATGGCGATCGCCTCTGCCCTTTCCCTAAGCGCTCAACTGCTGCTATTCATGTATTACAGCGCTCAGATACCCGTTCCCCCTGCTAATGGCGAGTACACTTATCCCACCTATCACAGATTTTGCTTAGAGACTGCCGATTCCTCTACGAGAAAGTGTGTCAGAGATGCCTTGGACAACTTTGTCATTAACTGGCGGGAGTGGTGGCTAGAGATATTCATTTTGCTGAGCATATCGAGCGTCTTAGCTTTATTAATAGCAGGGACTTATATGCTGGTCAGTGACTTAGACAAGGAGGAACGCCGCGGGACACTCAACTTTATTCGCCTCAGTCCCCAGTCTGCCAAAACAATTTTTCTGGGCAAAATTCTTGGCGTACCAATTTTACTTTATTTAGCAACAATTCTGGCCGTACCCCTGCACCTGTACGCTGGATTAGCTGCTCAAATACCTCTGAATGAAATTTTATGTTTCTACATAGCAGTGGCAGCTAGCTGTGCTTTGTTTTACAGCACTGCGATGCTATTTGGATTGACAACCAGTTGGTTGGGAGGATTTCAACCTTGGTTGGCTAGCGCTATGGCTTTTGTTGTGTTTGGGATTTCTTGGCTTCCGCTCACGCGAACTGCTTTGGATGTGTTACATTTTTTGTCTCCCCTTGCTATGCTGAGATATCCGCTTTTTTTAGTTGATAAAACAGATTTCGATTCGTTAGCTGAAAACTTAGACAAGTTGCAATGGTTTTACTTGCCAGTGGGTACAAATATTGCGATGGGCATTGCTTTGTCTCTCTTGGTTTGTGGTACAGGAATCTACTGGATGTGGCAGGGATGGCAGCGTCGCTTTCCCAATCCCAGTGCTACAGTTTTGAGCAAGCGGCAAAGTTATTTGCTAGTTATCTGCTGTCAGGTAATATTTTTAGGGTTTGCACTCCAATCAGACCCCCCAAACGGCGGTAATCTCATCTGTTTACTTATCTTGAATTTGGTGATGTTCTTAGCTTTAATTGCAGCTTTAACATCTGACAGACAATCATTGTACGATTGGGCGAGGTATCGGAAACAAATCGTTCCCAGCAATCAGAAGCTGTGGCGACGCTACCCACTACTCGATTTAATTTGGAGCGATAAAAGTCCGCCTGTAGTTGCGATCGCGATCAATTTCCTCAGCTCAGTAATAATTTTAACACCTTGGGCGCTGTTGGAAAAAAATGAGATAAACGGATTTGGGGGTGTAATTGGCTGTCTGAATCTCATCCTAATTTACGCCGCCATCACCCAACTATTCCTATTTACAAAAACCCGAAATCAGGAAATTTGGGCCGTTGGGACAGTCGGCAGCGCTATCTTGTTGCCACCTGTGATCTTATCTATGCTCTTGCTTACCCCAGAAAAAGCTCCTTTTTTGTGGTTGTCTTCAATATTTGGCATTTGGTTTTCGCCGTATCTGGCAGCCGCCTCAGGAAATACGATTTTGCTCTCCCTACTCAGTCAGTGGACTGTCTTGGTGTTGTTGAACTTCAAATTGAGGTCGCAACTGAGACTCGCAGGGCAATCAGCTTCTAAAGCACTGCTGAAAGCTTGAAAAAGCTGGGGAAGGGATTAAACATGAAACTCCGATTCAGGCAGGGATTTAAACCCCTGCCTGAAAGCTTAATTCGTCTGAAAGCGACTGTTTAACTAACTTATTATGCCAATTCCGCATTTATAATCCACTTTATATTGAGGGATGGTGGCCGCCACTACACAGACAAAAGTCACCTTCGCAGGCTTTAAGATTAAAGTTGAAAAAAAAATCTGACTGTACAGATCCAAAATTATAGAGTCAGCGTATATTACTAATGAATGCAGTACAAAATTTCATAGGTTCGCACCGCTAAAAATTTCAGCTTGCCTGTTTGCAGTTGAGCTGCGATCGCCCTTGGCTACACACCCAACTATAAAATACGGCTAAGCGATCTGTATTTAGGAGTGGGTTTATTTGAATCGGGGTGGGCTTTATATATCATTTTAGCTGCGTGTAATACTCTTATGGCAACCCACCCCTACAGCCGAAAATAAGAAAAACTATCCTAAAAGTGCGAGTTTGTGATATTTTGACTGAGAATACCACCGCCGTTAGGCAACAGAAGTAGCAAATTTAGAGGCTGATTAGAGCATGGCAGAAATTAGAGGCACCGCCCAAGCAGACTTGCTAGCAGGAACTCCAGAAAATGACCTAATTTTTGGTTTGATGGGGAATGACACCATTGCGGCAAACTCGGGTAATGACAGCATTTATGGAGGAAAACAAAGCGATTTAATTGAGGGCAATTTAGGTCAAGATTCGCTTTTTGGAGATTTAGAAAACGACACTATTAACGGCGGAGACGGTAACGATTTTTTAGTGGGCGGAAAAGGCAGCGATTCCATATCTGGAAACTCCGGGAATGATGTTTTGTCGGGCGATCGAGATACTGATGTCCTGATAGGCGGAGACGGGGCAGACGTATTTGTTTTGAGGCGCTATGCTGAGGCAGATCCTGGTCGTACCAGCGGCGGTGCTAATTTCGCAAATGCTGACGCGATCGCCGATTTTACAGCCGGTACAGATTTAATCGGTTTGGCGGGAGGTCTTAGTTTTAGCGACTTGAATATTCAGGAAGCTGGAAACGATACTGTTATTCAAGACCGAGTGACTGGAGAATTTCTCGCTACTCTCAGAGGGGTGAGACAAAGTGCGATTAACCAGGCAAGTTTCACTAATAATATTGGCAGCGTTGTTGCCAGCCCCCCGCCTGCTGCGCGGACAACGGCTTATGCTTTAACTCCTGCTAATCGGATTGTCGGTTTTAGTCTTTCCAATCCGGGAAGTGTACTCTCAGATTTTCCCGTGACTGGATTGCAAGCGGGAGAAAGTTTGCTGGGAATTGATTATCGACCGGCTAACGGTTTGCTTTACGGTGTGGGTTCTAGCAATCGCTTGTATACTGTCAATCCGATGACTGGGGAAGCAAGTCCAGTCGGTAACGGGGAGTTTGCTGTTCCCCTAACTCCGGGGGCTGCGGGTTTTGATTTCAATCCGACAGTCGATCGAATTCGGTTTGTCAATCAAGCCGATCAAAACGCCCGCCTCAACCCGGATACCGGGGCACTTGTGGATTTTGACACGCTGGCGGGGGGAATTCAACTCGACGGGAATTTGGCTTATGCTGCGGGCGATCGCAATGTTGGGTCAAATCCAGCGGCTGCTGGGGCTGCGTATGTGAACAACTTTGCCGGGGGAACTTCGACAACCCTGTTTGTAATTGACAGCGATTTGGATGTTTTGGTGCGACAAGATCCGCCGAATAATGGAGTGTTGAATACGATCGGATCTTTGGGAGTTGATGCTACTAGCGTTCTCGGCTTTGATGTCAGGAGTATTGGCGGCCGCGATGTCGCGGTGGCGGCGCTGGAAGTTGGTGGCATTTCCGGCTTGTACAATATCAATTTAAGTAGCGGTCAAGCTTCCTTTGTCGGTCAAATTGCCGACGGGAGACAGATTAACGGTTTGGCTTTGCCTTTGCCTACAGCTTACGCTTTAACTGTCAGAAATGGCGCTGAAACAATTGTCGGTTTTAACGAGGCGGCACCGCGGGCAATTCTCAGCGACGTGGCAGTTACAGGGTTGCAGCCGGGAGAAAGTTTGCTGGGAATTGATTTTCGCCCCGCTAACGGTGTGTTATACGGTGTGGGTTCTAGCAATCGCTTGTACGCGATCAATCCCGTTACTGGGGCTGCAAGTCAAGTCGGTAGCGGACAGTTTGCTGTTCCCCTAACTCCGGGGGCTGCGGGTTTTGATTTCAATCCGACTGTCGATCGAATTCGATTTGTCAATCAAGCCGGTCAAAACGCCCGCCTCAACCCTGATACTGGGGCACTTGTGGATTTTGACACGCTGACGGGGGGAATTCAACTCGACGGGAATTTGGCTTATGCTGCGGGCGATCGCAATTCTGGCAATCCCGGCGCGGCTGTTGGGGCGGCGTATGTGAATAACTTTGCGGGGGCAACTTCGACGACACTATTTGCAATTGACACCAATTTAGACGTTTTGGTGCGGCAAGATCCGCCGAATAATGGAGTGTTGAATACGATCGGGTCTTTGGGAATTGATGCTGGTACCGTTCTCGGCTTTGATGTCAGGAGTTTTGGCGGTAACGAGACGGCTTTGGCTGCGATCGAGGTGGGCGGAGTTTCCAGCCTGTACAATATCAATTTGACGACTGGTCAAGCTTCGATCGTCGGTCAAATTGGTGACGGGCGAGGGATTAAAGGTTTAGCACTGACTTTGATTTAACTGCTAGATTCCCAGCGATTTTAGATTTATTTTAGGCATCAATTATCTAGTTTTTAGGTGGAAAATTGAAAACAACTCAACTTTTCTACAATCTGAAATTGTCTGTCTAAAATCGTTTGGGCGATTCCCTATTCCCAATTTGAGGTAACATATTATTTTGACAACCAAGATAAGATGTTATCTCAAGTTTTTTACTTGCTACGTTCCCGCAGTGACGGCAAATATCTGTCCGCGAATCCCAATCCAGATGCGGCAGTGAGTTACCTGCTGATGTTTCGCGAAGACTATGACGCTTTGAGCTATCTCAACGCCCACGCTGCTGATGTTGCCGATCGATTCGGAGTAGAATCGATTTCCGGTTCTCAGGTAAAAAAGCTACTCGAACGTTGGGGCTTTAACGGTGTGGGGGTTGTTCAAGACCCGCTGTTACCCAATATTGAGTTTTTATTGACAAAGGATTGACAATTGACAAGATTTGCTATTCACCCGGTTTCACGAAGAAATCGGGTTTTTTTGTCAAGTTTTGAGCCGATCGCCCGATCGAGCTTGTACACTTCTAGGCCCCATATCTAGTGCAAATTGTCAAATATATTAACCTTTTACCCTAAATCTGAATCCTGTTGTATATTCGTAGTCTGTTGATATATTCCGACACGTCAGTACACAACCTATGGTTCGAGAATTAGAGCGATCGAGTGCCAGCGAGAAACGCAACCTGTCCGATTTCCCCGAAACAGCACCCGCAGCCAATCCAGTATTTTTTAGGACTTACAGCCGCCGTACCGAGACGGGAAGGGAGACTTGGGCCCAAGTGTGCGATCGAACTGTCAAGGGGCTGCAAAAGCTGGGAAACCTCACCCCCGAAGAAACACAACTGCTGCACCGGATGCAAAACCAGCTCAAAACCCTCGCTTCAGGCCGCTGGCTGTGGGTAGGCGGCAGCAAATGGATCGAACAACCAGAGAATTTTTCCGGGGCATATAATTGTTCCTCAACAAATATTATCGACTGGCGTTCCTTTGGGTTGTTGATGGATTTGGCAATGATGGGCTGCGGCACTGGGGCAGTCTTGGAACCACAATATATCAACCAACTGCCGCCGATCCGCAACCGTTTAACCCTAACCATGCAAGGCGAAATCGGCTCTACACCCGCCCAGTCGCGCCGTCAAGAAACAGAAGTAAAAATAGCAGAAAAAACCGCAACTATTTATGTCGGAGATTCTCGCCAAGGTTGGGTAAACTCCTATCAAACTTTGCTGGAGTTATCCACAGATGAAAGATTTGCAGGAGAAGTTCATGTTTTCATCGATTTGAGCGACGTTCGCCCAGTGGGAGAACCTTTAAAAGGTTTTGGCGGAGTAGCAAATCCGGTGAAATTGCCCGACCTTTATCAACGCTGTGCCGCAATTTTGAATAAAGCTTTAGGGCGGCAGTTAAATTCAGTTGAATGCTGCGTGTTGATAGATGAAGCGGCGGTGACAATTGTTGCTGGAAACATTAGAAGATCGGCCGGGATGCGTCAGTTTTATGCTGATGACGAACTCGGAGCAAATGCTAAAAATAATTTGTGGCAACAAGATGAAAGTGGCAACTGGAGAATAGATCCAGAACGCGATGCCCTTCGCATGGCCAACCATACCCGGGTTTTCCATACCAAACCTACACTAGAAGAATGTATTGATGCTGTCCGCAAACAGTATTATAGCGGCGAAGGTGCGATTCAATGGGCCGGCGAAGCTGTAGCTCGATCTAACGTTGATTTGCTTTCAACACCGAGTCTTAAACTTGAATTTTTGAAAGCTTACGACGAAGGAAAAGCTAAAGAGTGGTTGCAGGAACGCCATCCTAATATGACTGCTGGCGAGTTAGAGCATCGGTTAGTCCGTGTGGGCTTAAACCCGTGTGGTAAGTAATTTTGCCTCACGTAAAAAACCTCGCAAAATCGGAGAAGACTGAGATGTTAACTCCGAGGTAAGTAAGGGAATTAAAAATCCTTTACCACCGTAGAGCGTACCGGGTGAACCTTCTTTGTTGAAGAATATAATCCTGGCAAGAGTGCGGGGCATTTACAACTAAAGTAGATGAAAAAGTACGCCGAGCTACAGGGAAAATGGAATCTGTAGAACTAGAGGATAAAAAGCCTTTAGGGTAACATAACTGGAAATCATCGGCTCTAACTTCCACTGCGTTTCAGGTGAAACGATGTTAATTACTCGTGATGGAATGCACCGCATTCAGGAGGTGGTCGGACAAGCTGTAGAAGTGTGGAATGGCCAGCGTTGGAGCAAAGTTGTACCGATGCTGACGGGGCAAAATCGTCAACTTTATCGCGTCTCTTTTGGTGATGGCACTTATTTAGATGTCACAGAAAAACATCGTTTTTTTGTGAAAGACCGCTTTGGCAATCAGTATGAAGAATTAACCACAGGGGCCCTCGCGGAACTCCTAAAAATCACCAAGTACAGCCTACACACTGAACCCTTCCAAATCTCTTATCGAGATGGCAAATTTGTAGAACCCATTTGGGCTTACACATTAGGTCAATTGGTGGGTGATGGTTCCCTTTGTCAGTCGAATGGCAAGCCACAATTACAACTGCGTCTGTACGGAGCTAAAAGCGACCAAGAGTTAGCTATTGCGGGCAAAACTAGCGGTAAAAAACGCTATTACACAGAATCCAAAGATGTTCCATGCTTGCTTTACGTGGGATTCCAAAAGGAGTTTGAGCCAGAACAGGTTCGCTCGCTCAAAAATACGGCCGCAGCTTTTGATGAAATTGCATCCTGGGATCGAGAATCGATTCTGAATTTCATTGCTGGTTTAGCAGATGCTGATGGTTCCATTGTTCCTAGTGGTGGCATTCGGATTTATTTGTCCGACTATGACCGCGCTTATCGAGTTTATTTACTATTGACTAAGTGTGGGATTCGTTCTTCCGTTAATCTCTTAGCAACTGCGGGAACTACTACTAACTTAGGCACTCGTAACCGTGACTTGTGGTATCTACAAATTACTGATTGTGCAGCGATTCCTTGTCAACGCTTGGATACCTCACGGGGTCATCAACCGAAAGCGAAAGGTAAATATCAGGTAATCCACTCCGTAGAAGTTTTACCGGGAAACCATGATACCTTCTGTTTCAACGAGCCAGAATTCCATAAAGGGGTGTTTGGTGGCACTCTAACTGGAAACTGCAATTTGGCTGAGGTTCACCTCAATCAAATTGACCCTTACAATTTCAAAGAACAGGAGGAAGCTTTCAGGGCTGCGGCTCTATCTGTCGCGGTACTTCTCAATCACAAATTTCTTGAACCCCGCTATCAATACAGCCGCGAACTAGACCCGATTGTCGGCGTCTCTTTCACGGGATTGTTCGATTTCTTCGTTCATGCTTTTGGCGTTGAGTGGCTGCGCTGGTGGGTGGAAGGCCGCCCGCAAACTCCGCAAGGAATCGCTTTTAAACAGCGGGAAGAAGAGTATTTGAGTGGTTGGCGCGAGATTGTGAATCGGGTAGTTTGGGATTATTGCGATCGCCATTCCTTAAAACGCCCCAATCGCTGCACAACCGTTCAACCATCGGGTACTAAATCTCTGCTGACAGGTGCTTCTCCGGGCTGGCACCCGCCGAAAGCCCAGCGTTTTATTCGCCGAATCACTTTCGGCAAAAACGACCCCGTAGCCCTCGCCTGCATCGACTACGGATACAACGTGATTCCCTCTCAATCTGACAAGGATGAAAACGGCAATTTGCTGAACAATCCCTTCGATGAACGCTGTACGGAATGGCTGGTAGAAATACCTGTTGCCGTCAGTTGGGCTGACTTGCCAGGAGCCGATGAAATTGACATTAATAAGTTCTCAGCGGCCGCACAAATGGACTTTTATATGCAGGTGCAAAAGTTCTATGTCCGACATAACACTTCGGCCACGATTGAACTGCGCGAAAATGAAGTGGAAAGTTTTGGTAGGCGGATTTATGAAGCCATTCGCGATGATGAAGGCTACATTTCCGCCGCGCTTTTGGCTCGGTTTGATGCTCTTGAAACTTTCCCCCGTTTGCCCTTTGAACCGATAAACAAGGAAACTTACACCAAGATGGTGGAAGAGACTTTAGCCCGCCGGGAAATTGATGTTTTTCACGCGGCTTTGAGTCGCTATGACTTAGGTGAAATGATGGATTCCGGGCCTGCGGGCTGCGATTCTGATAAGTGTTTGATGCCGGAGACTAAGGCTATATAGTACCGTTGAACTACATCCCCCAAATGGGGGATTTTTTTTGATTATTTTTAGCAAATAGGCGGTTTCAACCGCCGCATAATCGAGGGGATAGCTAAAAATGCTATCATTCGACAATCAGAGATTAAAGTTGTGCTGAATTAAAATGCAGAGGCTTTAGTGCAATGTCAGACAACCAAAATGAACCTAGAGAATACGATGCCGTCCTGGGCGGTCAAAGTTCAATTCCTGTCAATGCTGCGGTACTCGGAGGCATCCCCGGCGTTAAAAGCCGCTTAGCCTCGCCCGCTGTCGAAGTTAGAATCGCCGCACTCTCCGAAGCGGTGAAATATGGAGAAGCAGGCTTGGATTTAATAATTGGAGGATTGCAAGATGAGTCAATGCAGGTAAAATTTGTTGCCTATTCACTGCTAAAAGATAGAAATGAAGGGAAGATTAAACAACATTTACAGAACTATTCTCCTGTATTTGAATTTGATGTCATCACAGTCGATGCGTATGGAAAAGAAAACAGTCGCAGTAAGTCCTTTGCTTGCTTTTTTCCTGAAGACTTAGGTGACGGAATTGTACTGGAAATGGTTTACATTCCCGGCGGCACATTTATGATGGGTTCCTCCAACAGCGAAGAAGGTAGACGTGATAGCCAAAGTCCCCAGCATCAAGTAACTGTACCGGCTTTTTTTGCAGGCAAATACCCCATCACCCAAGCACAGTGGCAAGCAGTGATGGGAAAAAACCGATCGGGTTTCAAAGGTGAAAAACGTCCTGTAGAAAATTTATGGTGGGATGAGGCTATCGAATTCTGTGGCAAACTCTCGCAACAAACCGGGAAAAAATATCGCCTCCTAAGTGAAGCAGAATGGGAATACGCCTGTCGTGCTGGTACAACCACCCCATTTCATTTTGGGGAAAGGATTACCCCGGAATTAGCCAACTATAGAGCAATGGCACTGAAAAAGTCTCAATCACGCCCTCCGTTTAGATTTCAAGACAGAGCGAGGTTCCTGCATTCGAGGATA
>NZ_JAUBUI010000030.1:0-72173 GCF_036705385.1 Microcoleus sp. B3-A4
ACATTAAAGAAGATGAATTAGCCGGGCAAATGTTTGACGATGAATTAGAACTCGCCTACGCCGTAATTGATGGAGTAGAAGCTAGAGGCAAAAGAGGAAACTACAGTACACAACGTATTAAATTTAAGTCCCGTCACCCTACTTAATGTTTTGTTACATACTGGTGATTTTTCCCGCCGACCTACTTACCAGCTTTTGATACTTAAGTCTTTTTTGACCTGAATCCTTACTGAAATACTACAGAAATCTGAGAAAATTAATTAAACTTTATGGCAGTAAAAACATTGTATTCATTGATGAATCAGGATTTGAGGAATTTGAAGGTTGTGTTTGTGCCTGGGCAAAGAGAGGAAAAAAAGTCTATGGTGAAAGACCAGGAAAACGGGGAAAAAGAGAAAACTTAGTAGCAGCAAGGAGAAAAGGAAAGAAGGACTTAATTGCACCAATGCTCTTTATGGGTAGTTTGAATGCAGAAGGATTTGAAGGATGGTTATCTTTATATTTGTTACCAGATTTAACAAGTCCATCTATATTAATTATGGATAATGCACCCATTCATCGTAAGACGGTCATTAGACTATTGGTTGAGTCGGCGGGTCATCAGATAATATTTTTACCAAAATACTCTCCTGACTTAAATGATATTGAGCATGATTTTAGTGCATTAAAGAGAGCTAAAATGTATGCGTCTCCTGGCACATCTCTGGATGAAATTATTCGTGCTTATTGTGCAGAAAAAGTGTCTCATACTTATTTGAAATGACTATAACTTGACATAGTGAGTTCGTAGAGTTATTTATAGTGGGTCAAGTTTAATCGACAAGTAAGCAGACTAAGCTTAGAGTACAACTTATGACTAATTATGAAATTTTTGACGAACCATACTACCTGGCGCAATATCCTTGGGTGAAACCTGCTATTGATGCAGGAATTATAAAATCCGGCAGAGAACACTTTGAAAAATTTGGTCAAGCCGGCGGCCTGACCAAAGTATCGCGTTACTTTGACGAAGAAACCTATCTAGCTCAAAATCCAGATATTGCTCGCTTGGTTCGCAGCCCAAACAATCCAAACGCGCCTTTTGCGTCTGGTTTAGACCAATTTATTCAGTTTGGCTACGAAGAAGGCCGCACCCGCGTATCGCCTGAGTACAACGAAGATTTTTATTTGACAAATAACTCAGAGTTGCAATCGTTCGTTCAGAACGGAACGTTCAAATCAGGCTACCAGCATTTCATTCGATTCGGACTCAAAGACGGTCGTTTTGGGACTTCATTTTTTGAACCGGAATACTTAAAAGAAAACCCCGACATTGTGCCGTTTGTCAACTCGGGAGCCTTGAGAACCGGTCGAGAACATTATTTCAAATTTGGGCAATTTGAGCCTAGTCGCTCCGCTACTTTTGTCGGAAGCCGCGGCGATGATATCCTCACTGGTGTAGGGGTAGGGAATGCCGAATTAATTGGAGTTGAAGTAGGTATCGATCCCCAAGGCAATCGGCAGTATGAAAGCTTTGGAAGTGATGAATCTGATGTCCTGATCGGCGGCCCTGGGAAGGATACATTCGTACTCGGAGTTCCTGCTACCTCCGGTAATCCCACATCCCGTACACTCTATGCGGATATCACCGGTATAGTTACAATTCGGAACTTTGATAAAGACAATGACAAGATCCAGTTGGCAGGCTCACCCGATATCTACACAACAATGGAAGATGCTAACGAGTTCATAATCCTCAGCCCAAGATATGAAACAATTGGTATTATTGAGGGAAAAAATTTATCTAGGTCTACAATTCAGCCACAGGGGGACGGCACTTTCTACCTATTCCTTAAATAACTAGAACCTCGGTTATCTCTTTCTCGGTTAACATGGTAGGGTGCGTTAATAACGCACCCTACTGAACTCAGATTATAGCAGTTGTCAAATTGCTGTCGATAGCGATGGAGTTGTTCTTCTGCTGGCTCAGCTTTTTCTTCGACCGTCAAATACCGAGAACCGTGTTCATCGTGCCAGTATCGAACAGTACCATGACAGAAAGTTAACAACTTTAATTAATTAATGGTACCCTTGAGAAACCTGGTTTCTAAATATCAAAATCATTAAATCCGTAGTAGAAAAACATGGCTAGTTACGCAATTTTTGACGAACAATACTACCTTGCTCAATATCCTTGGGTCAAGCCAGCCATTGATGCAGGAGTTATCAAATCTGGAAGAGAACACTTTGAAAAATTCGGTCAAGCCGGCGGCTTAAGCAAAGTATCGCGGTATTTTGACGAAGCTACTTACCTTGCTGGCAACCCAGACATCGCTGCCTTAGTCCGCACCCCCAACAACCCAAGTGCACCTTTTGCGACGGGTCTAGACCACTTTATCCAATACGGTTACGAAGAAGGTCGCACTCGGGTATCTGCTGAGTATGACGAAGCGTTTTATGTAGCAAATAACCGACAGTTGCAGCCGTTTATTCAGAATGGAACTTTTAAAAATGGCTACCAGCATTTCATTGAATTCGGCATCAAAGACGGTCAGTTTGGGACTTCATTTTTTGAAACGGAATACTTAGGAAAAAACCCCGACATTCTGCCACTTGTCGAATCGGGAGCCTTGAAAACTGGTCGCGAACACTACTTCAAGTTCGGAACTTCCGATCCCAACCGCTCTGCGACTTTTATCGGAACTTCCGGGAATGACATCATTACCGGTGCTGGGGTGGGAAATACCGAATTAATTGGAGTTGAAGTAGGTTATGTTACAAACAGTGATGGCTTTTCCATCCCCGGTCGAAATTATGAAAGTGAGGGCAGTAATGAATTCGATATTCTCACTGGCGGTAGCGGCCGCGATAAATTCCTGCTCGGTGACCTTTTACCAGGCAGTGGTGGTAAGGGATTCAGTTCCCCAACAAGGCTCTATATCGGACCGGGTTTTGCTACTATTCGGAATTTTACCCAAGGTCAGGATAGCATCCAGCTAGCATCAGGTAATTCTGACGGAGAGCCCTTAGATAAATTCTTGGTATTTCCTGTCAACAACAATCGAGATTTAGCTATCGAGACGAACGGCTTGTCAGTCTTGCGTCCAAATGGATCTTCCGAACTTAGTAGCTTTGACAGGATAGCTGTTATTGAAGGTGGCGGAAATCTCAAGTTGAATCAATTACCAGGATCTTCTTTTTCGATACTTTTACTTGGGTAGAAATCTCGCAGCTATTGGGGATTTATCTTTGTCTGCTGGCGAGTACGATCGCACATTCGCAAAAATGGCGATCGTACTGTTGTGTTTGCCCTAAAAATAATAAAACAGGCTTAAAAATAATTAACTTGACATACTGAGTTAGTAGAATTAGTAATAGTGGATCAAGTTTAACCGACAAGTAAGCAGACTAAGCTTGGAGCAAAAATTATGACTAATTATGACATTTTTGACGAACAATACTACCTTTCGCAATATCCATGGCTGAAACCAGCCATTGACGCAGGACTCATCCAATCTGGAAGAGAACACTTTGAAAAATTTGGTCAAGCCGCTGGCCTCACAAAAATATCACGGTATTTTGACGAAGATACTTACCTGGAAGGAAATCCAGACCTCAAACCCTTGATCCGCACCCCCAACAACCCAAACGCGCCTTTTACTACAGGACTAGACCACTTTATTCAATACGGTTACGAACAGGGTCGCAGTCAAGTATCACCTGATTATGACGAAGCGTTTTATCTAGAAAGTAACCGATATGTGCTGCCGTTTATTCAGAATGGAACTTTTAAAAGTGGCTACCAGCATTTCATTCAATTCGGAAGCAGTGCGACTTTTTCCGGAACTTCTGGCAATGACATCCTCAGTGGTTCCGGGGTGGCGTATGTCGAATTAATAGGAGTTGAATTACGTTCCTTACCTGGACAAATCCGAAGCTATGGAATCGATGAATTCGATACTCTCATTGGTGGTAGTAGCCGCGATACGTTCGTGCTCGCGGACGTTCTCCGCTCCAGGTTGGGGGACGCGTTTGCACCCCAGCCGTTCTACGTCGGGCCGGGTTTTGCTACAATTCGGAACTTTACTCAAGGTCAGGATAACATCCAGATCAGTAAGCCCTTAGAAAACATATTGATGTTTCCCATCAACAATAATCGAGATTTAGCTATCCAAACCAGGGGCTATTCCTTCCTTGAAAATGGAGTTACCATAACCGCTCCGTTTGACACAATCGCTGTTATTGAAGGCGGCGGTAATCTCAGATTGAATCAATTATCAACATTGGGAAACGATAGTTTTAGACTTTCACTTGGGTGAAAAGCTAGAAGCTATTGGAAATTTGGCTTGGGCTGTTGTCGGTGCGATCGCACATTCGTAAAAAGGGCGGTCGCACTTTTGTGTTTGCCATAAAAATAATCAAACAGGGTTAACAATAATTAACTTGACCTCGTGAGTTAGTA
Source organism: Microcoleus sp. B3-A4 (assembly GCF_036705385.1). Classification (NCBI taxonomy): domain Bacteria; kingdom Bacillati; phylum Cyanobacteriota; class Cyanophyceae; order Oscillatoriales; family Microcoleaceae; genus Microcoleus; species Microcoleus sp. B3-A4. The sequence goes on from NZ_JAUBUI010000030.1 coordinate 4,442, forward strand.
GAGTAGCGTTATAGTGGGTCAAGTTTAACCCACGAGTAAGCAGACTAAGCTTGGAGAAATAATTATGACAAATTATGACATTTTTGACGAACAATACTATCTGGCGCAATATCCTTGGGTCAAACCAGCCATTGATTCAGGAACTATAAAATCCGGCAGAGAACACTTTGAAAAGTTCGGTCAAGCCCGCGGTCTCACCAAAGTATCGCGTTACTTTGACGAAGAAACCTATCTAGCTCAAAATCTAGATCTTGCTCCCTTTGTTCGCACCGCCAATAATCAAAACGCGCCTTTTGCGTCTGGTTTAGACCAATTTATTCAGTTTGGCTACGAAGAAGGCCGCACCCGCGTATCGCCTGAGTACAACGAAGATTTTTATTTAGCAAATAACCAAGAACTGCTACCACTTGTTCAGAACGGAACTTTCAAAAATGGCTACCAGCACTTCATCAAATTCGGAAATAAAGAGGGCAGATTTGCGACTTCTTTTAGGGAACCCAGATATTTAATCGACAACCCCGACATCTCGCCGTTTGTTGAGTCAGGAGCCTTGAAAACTGGTCGAGAACATTATTTCAAATTTGGGCAATTTGAGCAGAGGCGCTCCGCTACTTTTGTCGGAAGCCCCGGCAATGATATCCTCACAGGCGTTGGTGTGGGGAATGTCCAATTAATTGGAGTTGAAGTAGGCTCCGGGGCGAGTGAAAGTGACGGCAGCAACGAATTCGATACTCTGATTGGCGGTATCGGTCGCGATACATTCGTGTTCGGGGAAGCTTTAATAGGCAGTAGAGGGTTTTTTCGTGGATCTAAAACTTTCTACATTGGGCCGGGTTTTGCTACAATTCGGAACTTTACCCAAGGTCAGGATAGAATCGAACTCGGTGGGTCTTCCTTAGATCCCTACATTCTGGTTCCCACCAACAATAATCGAGATTTAGCAATCCAAACGAACGGCTTGCCCTTCGATCAAAATGGAGTTAGCCAAACCAGCCGCGGTGACACGATCGCGGTTATTGAAGGTGGCGGAAATCTCAAGTTGAATCTATTACCAGAATCGTCTTATCCGAGACTTTTACTTGGATAAAAATCTCGCAGCTATTCGGGATTTGCCTGATTGCTGCTTTCGGTGGGATAATTAATTGGACCCTCAAGAAACCGGGTTCCTCGAATCAACCCGGTTTCTAAGTCTTTAATGCCGATCGCGCGCTAGCTTCAAAACCTCAACCGCATCTTTGTGACCCTCCGAAGACGCCCAAATTAACGCAGTCCAAGTATTATTATCCTTAGCTTTGATATCAGCTCCTTTATCGATTAAAAATTCCACAACTTGAGTGCGCCCGCTACCTGCAGCACTCATCAAAGCCGTCAAACCAAAATTAGTTTTAGCATTCACATCCGCTCCCGCCTCCAGCAAAAGCTGTACAATCTCCGTATGTCCGGCAGCAGCGGCACTCATTAACGGCGTCCACCCGTCATTGTCGTGACTGTTGACATCCGCACCAGCCTCCAGCAATTTTTTGACGATCGCAGAATTGCCAGCCTCAGCCGCAGTCGTCAAAGCCGTCGCACCTTCCTCATCTTTGGCATTGATATCTGCACGCTGTTCGATCGCACTTTCTACAGCCGCAACATCACCCGTCTTGACGGCATCAATTAAATCTGTCATAAATTCTCCCTTGTATCCTCTCAAATATTAAATCCTATGACAGTCGATATTTTAATCCTCTCCAACGGCCCCGGAGAATTGGCAACTTGGGTACGTCCCGCCGTGCAAGCTTTGCGCGAGCAATTGGGAAACGCGGGCACTCAAGCGCGAATCTCTGTGGTGCTGTCCCCCTGTCCGCACGCCACCGGGAAAGAAGCACAAATCGCTTGTTCCTACCCAGAAGTTGACCGAGTTCAAGCACCGGAGCATTTTTTTCCATTCTTATTATCAGGCAAAACTGCTGAAAATTGGGATTGGTATGAAACAGGAGTTGTTTTATTTTTAGGCGGCGATCAATTTTTTACAGTTGTTATTGGCAAAAGGCTAAAATATCGCACTGTTATTTATGCTGAATGGGACGCGCGGTGGTATCGCTGGATTGATAAATTTGCGGCTATGAAACCCGAAGTTTTTGCTAAAATTCCCAAAAAATATGCTAAGAAATTTACAGTTGTCGGAGATTTAATTGCGGAAGTAGGGAAGGGGAAATCGGGCAGGGCGGACACGGGGGCACCGCCCCTACGGAAAATAGAATTAATTGGATTGTTGCCCGGTTCTAAAGCGGCTAAATTAGCTTTAGGTGTACCGTTATGTTTGTCGATCGCCCAATCCATCCACCGCATCCGCCCTGAAACTCGCTTTGTAATTCCCGTTGCTCCTACCATAGATGTGCAAACTCTAGCACGTTTTGCCGACCCTGAACAAAATCCTTGCCTGCATTTATTTGAGAACGCCAGCGCCGAACTTCATTTAACAGAACGGCCGTTTTTGCAGACAGCAAATAACTTGCAAGTAGAACTTTGGACGCAGACGCCCGCCTACGATTTGCTCTCAGAATGCAGCCTCTGTTTAACTACTGTGGGAGCGAATACTGCGGAATTGGGTTCGTTAGCTGTACCGATGATTGTTTTGATTCCGACGCAGCAATTGGATGCGATGAAAGCTTGGGACGGATTGCCGGGATTGCTGGCAAATTTGCCGTTAGTCGGTTCAGCTTTTGCGACTGCGATTAATTGGCTAATCTGGCAATTGGGAAAGGGTAAGCTTTATGCTTGGCCGAATATTTGGGCACAGGAGGAGATTGTGCCGGAGTTAATTGGGAAGCTGGAACCGGAGGTAATAGCTCAATTGGCGATCGACTATTTGAGCCATGCTGAAAAGTTAGCACAAATGGGCGATCGTTTGCGTGCGGTTCGAGGAGAATCGGGGGCGGCGAAAAAAATTGCTGAATTGGTTTGTGAAGAAATTAAGGTGCAATCAAATTCTGAGAAGAATTAGATTTTTTTATTTCTAACCGCAGAGGAACGCGGATCAACGCAGGTTTAATAGACATTAAGTGGTAAAAACAGGCAAAAGAAAACTTATTTTCTCTTGCCTGTTTATTATCCCAAAACTGGATTTGAGATCAAGTTAAGGTCGATCGTGCTTAGCAATCACCCAAACAGCGTGAATGATGCCGGGAATAAAGCCCAAAAACGTGAGAACCAGGTTGATCCAAAAATCAGTACCGATGCCGACCGTCAAAAATACGCCCAACGGGGGAAGAAAAATGGCAGCGACTATGCGAATTAAATTGTTCATCTCAGTTACTCCAAACTACATTTCTCTTTGAATTTAACTTCACTGACCAACCGAACCTTTCCCGAAAAACTTAGGCGGTGCTGCCATAGTGTAAACTTCGGTTTCAGCGGCGATTACCTGCCGCAAGTGACCGGGAACTTGCATCAACCCCAACAGTGTAATTCCGTCGAACATCCGCAACCCGCCAGTTGTTTGCTCGGCGAGTAATTTGTCAGTAGCTTCGGGATCGGGTCGCGTATTTATTTCTTGATTAGAAGCTACGGCAAAACCCCAAGGAGCTCCATAAGTAGAAATAAAGCTGGTGCAGGATTGAACATTGGAAAAAACAGATTTCAGGGTATTTACAATGCGAGCGTGCATTTTCATTTCGGCCGGAGAAACGGGGCCCGCTTGCACTACGAAATATCCGTTAGGTGACATTACGCTGCGAACTTTCTCAAAATACTCTTTGGTAAACAACTGGAAAGATGGGCCTTCTTCAATGGGATCTGACAAGTCAGAAATGACAATATCCCAATCCTTGTCAGTTTTATCTAAATAGTCCAAAGCATCGCCGATTACTACTTCGCAGCGCGGGTCGTCAAAGGCATTTTGGTGCATTTCTGGCAGGTGTTCGCGGCAAGCTTCTACTACTTCGCCGTCAATATCGATCATCACGACTTTTTCAACTGTTTTCCAGCGCAGCACTTCTCTAATTGTAGCTCCTTCTCCGCCGCCGAGAACGAGGACTTTTTTGGGTGAACCGTGACAAATCATGGCTGGGTGTACCAGGGGTTCGTGGTACAGAAACTCGTCGCCTGTACAAGATTGCCACTTACCGTCTAAAACTAAGCCTTTGCCGTAAGTACCGGTCTGAACGACATACATTTCTTGATAGGCTGTTTTCTTGTAAGCGAGCACCGCGATGACGCCGTGAACGTAAATATCCCAAGGGGTAATGTACTCGCTCATCCAAAAATCGGCACGAACTTCGCTACCTGACATCAATTACTCTCCAAATATAAACGGCTGTGTCGATGTTGTCACAAGTAGTAGTTATTAGCACAAAATGGTGCGGGTGTGTGAGTACGATCGACACATTAAAGTGAGATTTCTCAGCAATGCTATAGTGTGATTGCGTTCTGGGAGAGAGCAACGAGCTTGTTACTTGAGATTGCTTGTGCGCGATCGCGCGCCCAGCCGATCGCACTTTTCCCGCCGCCCCGGAGTCGATCGCACTCACATTTAATATTTTCGCTTTGCATTGCCGACGGGTTTTGTACAAAGGTTGTCTGAATCGGGCATTTTTTTGCGCTGGGCCCGCCTTTATAAGTTTGCGATCGCCCTGGTTATTTATCAATAATCGGATGAAAAGCCCACAAATGCGAGTACGGGGAAGAAAAGTAGCGATCGGTTTTAACGAGATTTGTTATTAATATGTTGACATTTTGAATGTATCTTAGATAAGATTTTTAGATCAAGACAACTAAAGGAAGTGTTGAATTTTTCGGACAAAATTGCCGAGGCGAGGGGCGCCGAAATTCTAACTAGGTAAAGGGTGCAATTAAATTTATTAATAAAACTGTTCAGACACTATTTTTAGGTTCAAAATAATAGCCGATGGAACCAAAAGACTGGGAAAACCGAATCAAAGAGCTGGACAAGGAAAATCGAATCCTGCGGAAAAAACTCGAAACTTCGGAAAGCGAACGCAACCAATTAGAAGCCCTTAATCAAAAAAAAGAATCTTTGCTAAAAATAGTCACTGAGGAATTTAGAGAGTCCGAAAATATTTTAAAAGCAAAAATGTCTACACTAGAAAAAGCTCTGGAAGACCAGCAAACAATGCAGCTCAAATTGATCGAAGCCGAAAAGATGTCGGCTTTGGGGATTTTGGTAGCTGGTATCGCCCACGAAATCAACAATCCCGTCAACTTCATCTACGGCAATATTACCTATGTCAATGATTACGCTGGCGACATTTTAAAATTGCTCGCAATGTACCAGGATCGGTATCCCGAAACAGATGCAGAGATTGAAGCTTTTATTGACAAAATTGACCTCAATTTTCTGCGCGAAGATTTGTTGAAAACTCTTTCCTCAATGAAAGTTGGCTCGGAGCGCATCCGTGAAATTGTGCTGACTTTACGCAACTTTGCGCGGGTAGATGAAGCAGAAAAGAAACCAGTTAATATTCACGAAGGAATTGACAGCACCTTGTTAATATTGCAAAATTTAACTAAAGAAAAACCCGGTCATGCGGCTATAAAAATTGTTAAAAATTATGGCCAATTGCCCAAAATTGAATGTTATGCGGGGCAATTAAACCAGGTATTTATGAACATCATTAATAATGCTGTTGATGCCGTGCGGGAGCGAGATCAAAAGCTTTCCATAGGCGAAATAGAAGCCAACCCCAGCCAGATTGTAATTACTACTTCTATTTTTTCCGAAAACTGGACGAGAATTAGCATCAAAGATAACGGTTTGGGAATGAATGAAACTGTAAAAGGGAAAATTTTCAATCCGTTTTTCACCACAAAACCAGTCGGCCACGGGACGGGCTTGGGACTGTCAATTAGCTATCAAATTGTTGTGGACAAACACGGCGGGAGGTTGGAGTGCATATCCGCAATGGGAGAAGGTACTGAATTCGTGATCGAGATTCCGATCGCCAATTCCCGCAGCTAACAGCGATCGATCGAGCTAAACTGAGGGATAATGAAAACTCCCTTTGACCGCGGCTCCTCCTAGTTTGATGTGCAACCCTATGTCTACTGTCACTTTTGGTTTGTCAACCCCTATAGCGGCAGAGGCCGGGGCATCCTACGGCAGCAGCGAACCGCCACAGCGCCCCACCGTGCAAGCAGAGTGGATTGAGGTATTGGTGGACTCTCCTTTCAGGGTTGCGGGGGACTCCCCAGGGGAGGAAAACAAGTTATTTACCTATCGTTTACCTGCGGAACTTACCGTGCAACCAGGGGATATCTTGAGTGTACCCTTTGGCAGTCAACAGGTAGGCGCGATCGCAATTCGGTTCATTTCTCAACTGCCGCCCGACTTAGATCCCACAAGGGTTAAAGATGTCGAAGATGTTGTAAGTACGGGCTTTTTCCCACCTACTTATTGGGAATTGCTCGATCGCACTGCCACCTATTATTGCACACCTTTAATTCAAGTAATTAGAGCCTCGCTGCCGCCCGGTTTGTTAAGCCGTTCCGTGCGCCGAATTCGCTTAATTAAGGGCGCAATTTCTCCGAATGCCGAAACATTTCTCAATCCCGCAGCAAATCAAATTTTGCAATTGCTGCAAGCTCAAAAAAACGGCGATTACACTTGGCAGTACCTCCAGCGCCAAGTTAAGGGAAGTTATCGGGGATTGAAAGATTTATTGAAACGCGGTTGGGTAGAAAGTTATTTAGAACCGCCCCATCCTCCCAAAGCACAACTCAAACCGGCAGTGACATTAATTGCTAGTGCATTTGTCACAGATTTAACCAAGCGGCAACAAGAAGTATTGGAAGTTTTGCGGCGCGGTGGCGGTGAAATGTGGCTCAACGATTTGCTGAGAATTTGCAGTGCGAGTTCTTCGGTTGTCAAAGCTTTGGAGCAAAAAGGTAGCGTTGTTATCGATCAAAGGGAAGTGATCAGGGGCGATCGCGGAATTTCTCAATTGCCCGATGCACCCAAAACTTTAACTCATTTTCAAGCTCAAGCTTTAGCGTTTATTAACTCTTTTTCGGGCTTCCGTCAAGTGCTGCTGCACGGCGTTACAGGTTCCGGGAAAACCGAAGTGTATTTGCAAGCGATCGCCCCCATCTTAGCCAGCGGCAAATCCGCCCTCGTACTCGTTCCCGAAATCGGCCTCACACCGCAACTTACAGACAGATTCCGCGCCCGTTTTGGCGAGCAAATTTGCGTGTACCACAGTGCCCTATCCGACGGCGAACGTTACGATACATGGCGTCAGATGCTGACAGGAACCCCGCAAATTGTCATCGGCACGCGATCGGCTATTTTTGCGCCTTTACCTCACCTCGGCTTAATTATCCTCGATGAAGAACACGACAGCAGCTTCAAACAAGACCAACCAGCCCCCTGCTACCATGCCCGCACCGTTGCCAAATGGCGCGCCGAATTAGAAAATTGTCCCTTAATTTTAGGTTCCGCAACGCCAGCATTAGAGACTTTGGTGGGGACGCGCCGAGATTATTACTCGTTACCAAATATCCATTATTTATCATTGCCCGATCGCATTTATTCCCGCCCGATGCCGCCTGTGGAAATAGTCGATATGCGCCAAGAATTGCGGCAAGGAAACCGCTCAATTTTCAGTGCTTCCCTGCAAAACGCGCTGGAACAATTGCAAGCAAGACAACAGCAAGGTATTCTATTTATACACAGAAGAGGACACAGTACCTTTGTCTCTTGTCGAAGTTGCGGCTATGTGATGGAATGCCCGAACTGCGATGTTTCCCTGTCTTATCACCACGTCGGCGAAGCAAGCGCAGAAATATTGCGCTGTCACTACTGCAACCACACGGAACGACACCCCCAAAACTGCCCGGAATGCAGTTCTCCTTACTTCAAAAACTTTGGCAGCGGCACTCAGCGAGTCGAACAGGAATTAACGAGATTGTTTCCAGAATTGCGGGCAATTCGATTTGACAGCGATACGACTAGAAATAAGGGCGATCACCGCAGATTGTTAACGCAATTTGCTAATGGGGAAGCTGACATTTTGTTGGGTACGCAAATGCTGACGAAAGGGTTAGATTTAGCTGGAGTCACATTGGTAGGAGTTGTGTCTGCTGACGGGTTGCTGAACTTATCGGATTATCGGGCAAGCGAACGAGCTTTTCAAACATTAACTCAAGTCGCGGGCCGTGCAGGCAGAGGCGACGATCCGGGGCGGGTAATTATTCAAACTTACACTCCCGAACACCGGGTAATTCAAGCAGTTAGGCGACACGAATATACAGATTTTGTGGAAACAGAATTAGCAGAAAGAGCGGCACTGAATTATCCACCTTCGGGGCGGCTGGTTTTGTTGCGGTTGAGCAGTGTAGATGCGGCGGAAGTGGCGGTGACGGCGGTACAATTGGCGTCTGTTTGTCAGGAGTATATTGAGCGATTGTCTGTACCGGGGTGTGAGTTGTTGGGGCCTGCACCTGCGACGATTATGCGGGTGGCAAATCGCTATCGGTGGCAGATTTTGCTGAAGTTGCCTTTGGATGAGTCGGTGGATGTGTCGGATTTGATCGGATTGCGCGATCGCACGCCGCGTTCTGTTAGTTTAACTATTGATGTCGATCCGTTGAATTTTGGTTGAGGGTTATTGGTTGGGTGGGGGCGGGTTTTTCTAGATTGTTTGTCAGCCTCAAATATTGTTGGTAAAACCCGCCCCTACAGGGCCATCGTAGGGGCGGGTTTCACCAACCATCTATGGCGGAAACCAACAATCTAATAAACCCGCCCCCGCCCAACGAACAACTGTTTTATGGAAACAAAATTATGAAATACGATCCTAACAAACACCACCGCCGCTCTATTCGCCTGCCAGGATATGATTATAGGACTCCCGGCGCGTATTTTATCACTATTTGCAGTTGGCAGCGCGAATGTTTATTCGGCGAAGTTATTAATGATAAAATGCAATTGAGTCCCTATGGGAAAACTGTTTTATTCAATTGGACCATTCTTCCCAAACGTTACCAAAACGTAGAATTAGACAATTTTATTGTGATGCCAAATCACGTTCATGGAATTATTGTTTTGAAAGGCAGCCCCGAAATAACTTCTACAGAATTAGATAAATTTGGGCAGATAAAATCAAAAATCCATCCTTTGTCGGAAATTGTGCGGGGTTTAAAAACATCTTCGGCGCGGCGAATTAACCAAATGCGATATTTGACAGGCATATCGGTGTGGCAGCGGGGTTATTACGAACATATCATCCGCAATGAAGAATCATTAGTTGCCATTCGTGAATATATTGTTAATAATCCTTTGTTGTGGGGAAAAGATGAATTGTATCCTCATAATTCAGTCAAAATTAATGAATCTAGTCCGCTGGCGATCGAATGGAATGGCAAATCTTATATACAGTCGATAGTCCTCTAATATTATGTCAATCGATTCGTAGGGGCGGGTTTCACCAACCATCTCTGTCATAAACCAACAATATAATGAACCCGCCCCCTACATTGTTGGGATGCTCTCAAACATCAGGTTAATCTGGGTTATTGGTTGGGTGGGGGCGGGTTTTTATAGATTGTTTGTCAGCTTCAAATATTGTTGGTAAAACCCGCCCCTACAGACCATCGTCGGAGCGGGTTTTACCAACTATCTATGCCTGAAACCAACAATATAATAAACCCGCCCCCGCCCAAAGGTAAATCGGCCTCTACATTTTTTGAATGAGCTCGAACATCAGGTTAATCTGGGTTATTGGTTGGGAGTCTTACGGCAAATCAGTGCTCCCCATCAGATAAAGGTCGCACTCCCGGGCCACGCCGCGCCCTTCGTTAATTGCCCAAACCACCAAACTTTGTCCCCGGCGACAGTCACCAGCCGCGAAAACTCCCGGAATGCTGGTTGTATATTTTTCGTGTTCGGCTTTCACGTTGCTGCGGGCGTCCCGTTCCAATCCCAGGGCATCCAGCAAGGGCTGTTCCGGGCCGAGGAAGCCCATCGCTAGCAACACAAGCTGTGCGGGCAACACTTTTTCAGTGCCCGGGATGTGGTTTGGAATGAACTGCCCTTTCTCGTTTTTCGCCCACTCCACTTCAACGGTGTGCACAGCTTTGACATTGCCGTTTTCGTCGCCCTCGAAGTTTGTCGCCGTGGTGAGATAGCCGCGGGGGTCGTCGCCGAATTTGGCTGCTGCTTCTTCTTGGCCGTAGTCGAGGCGGTAGACTTTTGGCCATTCGGGCCAGGGATTGTTGGCGGCGCGTTCCGAGGGCGGTTTGGGCAGGATTTCTAGCTGTACGAGGCTTTTGCAGCCGTGGCGGATGGAGGTGCCCACGCAGTCGGTGCCGGTGTCGCCGCCGCCGATGATCACGATATCTTTCCCTTCGGCGGAGATGAAGTTATCGTTGGTGCTCTTGTCTAAAACTGCCTTGGTGTTGGCTGTCAGGAAGTCCATTGCGAAGTGGATGCCTTTTAATTCCCGGCCGGGGATGCCCAAGTCGCGGGGTTTGGTGGCGCCGGTACAGAGCACAACTGAGTCGTATTCTTTTAGCAGTTGTTCTGCTGGCAAGTCTTTGCCGACTTCGGTGTTGCACACGAATGTCACGCCTTCGTCTTCAAGGACTTTCAGGCGGCGCATTACGACTTGTTCTTTGTCTAGCTTCATGTTGGGGATGCCATACATTAGCAGGCCACCTGGTCGATCAGCTCTTTCGTATACTGTTACCCAATGACCGGCTTTGTTGAGTTGCGCGGCGGCGGACAAACCTGCAGGCCCGGAACCGATAACGGCGATTTTTTTGCCGGTGCGTTTGGCGGGTGGTTCGGCGGTAATCCAGCCTTCGTCCCAGCCTTTGTCGATAATTGCGGCTTCGATGTTTTTAATCGTCACCGGCGGGTTGTTGATGCCGAGCACGCAAGCGCCTTCGCAGGGTGCGGGACAGACGCGGCCGGTGAATTCGGGGAAGTTGTTGGTTTTGTGGAGTCTGTCTAGGGCTTCTTTCCACAGTCCGCGATATACTAGGTCGTTCCATTCGGGGATGAGGTTGTTAATCGGGCAGCCGCTTGCCATGCCGCTGATAATTGTGCCCGTGTGGCAAAACGGAATGCCGCAGTCCATGCAGCGCGCCCCTTGGGTGCGGAGTTTGTCCTCATCCATTGGCAGGTGAAATTCGTCCCAGTTGTGGACTCTCTCGACTGGTGAGAGTTCGGAGGGCAATTCGCGCAAGAATTCGATAAAGCCTGTTGGTTTTCCCATAGTGGTGTTCTGGTTAGAATTTACTATTCTGTCAGTTTCTCAAAGGTGAAGCTGGCGGGCTTCTGAATTAACTATTGTGATCTAAATTGTGTGCGATCGCACCTCAGATTGAGCAATTCCTACCTGAAATCTTCAATATCGCCGGGAGTCGGGGAATTGTCGCCAGCCGTAAAATATAGAGCTACAGCAAAGAAACCGGGTTTTTTACGGGGATTAAAGGTTTTAAAGGTTTTGATGCAGTATTTTCGTCAATCAAACCCGGTTTCTGCATAATTTCAGCATTGCTTACTCTGGGACGATCGCACGTCACCGATAATCCCACATCTGCAAACGCTGACGGTTAACTCTTCGGGCCCGCCAGCGTCAACTTTGAAGCGCAGTCACCATCAGGAGGGCATCGAAATACAATACAAAAAGTTACAGGTGTTGCAAAATATTATTTTAAAGATATACTACTGTAAATCGGTCAGATAAGCGGGGTTAGCTTGGCTAACTCCTGAAATAGGTAAATAAACTCATGAGCATTACAATTCAGAACGTATCCAAACACTTCGGCTCCTTCCACGCAATTGACAACGTGAATTTGGAAATTAAAAAGGGATCTTTAGTCGCGCTGTTGGGGCCTTCCGGTTCCGGGAAATCGACTCTGCTGAGGATGATCGCGGGGCTAGAACCGCCGGACAGCGGTCAGATTTACCTGATCGGTGAAAATGCTACTCATCAGTCGGTGCAGGATAGGCATATCGGTTTTGTGTTTCAGCACTACGCTTTATTTAAACACATGAGTATTAGGAAAAATATAGCTTTTGCGATGGAGATTCGCAAAGTTCCTAAAGGCTCTATTAGCAGGCGGGTTGATGAACTTTTGGATTTAGTGCAGTTGACAGGTTTGGGCGATCGCTATCCTTCGCAACTTTCCGGCGGCCAGCGGCAGCGGGTGGCATTGGCGAGAGCTCTAGCAGTTCAACCGAAAGTGCTGCTGCTAGACGAACCTTTTGGAGCATTAGATGCTAAAGTCCGCAAAGAATTGCGATCGTGGCTGCACAACCTTCACAAAGAAGTTAACATCACCACAGTTTTTGTGACTCACGACCAAGAAGAAGCTATGGAAGTAGCCGATGAAATTGTGGTGATGAACAAAGGTAGAGTCGAACAAGTTGGCACTCCTGCTGAAATTTACGACAAACCGGCATCAGCTTTTGTGATGAGTTTTATTGGGCCAGTCAATGTGCTGTCGAATGCTGCGGGTTTGTTCGCCAGCAACGCCTCAACGCCTCGCCATAATGGAGCCGCTCATTCGGACGTAGTGTTTTTGCGTCCCCACGACGTGGAAATTAAAACTAAGCCGGAGTCTGGTTTTTCATTAGCAACAGTCAGCCGCATCATTCATTTAGGGCGGGAAATACAAACCGAGTTAGTGTTAGAATCCGAGCAGGTAGTAACAGCTTACGTGAGTCGCGAGCGCTTCGATTCTCTAAAATTAACACGAGATCAGCAGGTTTACGTAAAGCCCAAACACGCGATGACTTTCCCTGCTTATTCAATTTAAATCAGCGGCTGCATCTTACTCAAAATACTATCCGGGATCTTCTACAAAACACTGCTCCCACATCGTTACCAGGCTCGTGCCTGGTAATGCTGTCTCGTGGCTCTAAATCGGAGGCAGAGCCTCCTGAAATTCATTCCCAGGCAGAGCCTGAGAACGAGAAAAACGAGAAATCCCAGGCAGAGCCTGGAAGAACTAGAAAAAAGATAGGTGAAGAATATGACTGCTAACAAATTCAAGAATTTAGCAACTAGCACTTTACTTAGTTATCGCCGTTACATCCAGGCAGGATTAACACTTTGTGCAGGATTAGGATTGTCTGCGATCGCTTCTTCAGTCGCGTACAATTGGGAATATAAATCCATGCAAGCCGAACTGCAAGACCGCCTGGACAAAATAGCTACAGACATTCAGAAAGATGTTAGCGGTAATTTAGAAATAATTCGGGCTGCGGGAGCATTTTACAGCGTATTTGACGGCGTTAAAAAACCAGAAATGAAGACATTTGTTGGTTCAGCCCTCTACCGCCATCCGAGCCTAAAGGCGATCGCTTGGCTGCCCCGTTTTTCAGGCTCTCCGCAATTTATGACAGAGGAAATAGCTTTAAGCTTAGATTTAACTGCCAATCGGCTAGCGTTAGAAAACGCCACAAAAAGACAAGAAATTATTGCGACCGATCGCCAAAAATTGCCCTCACAAAATCACCCTGGCGTCTTCGTCTTCCTGCCAATCTTTAGTCCCACTTATCCGGGCGATACCGCAGAGTTGCAGCAAAATTTAGCTGCTACAGAGCCAGAAAATTTGAAAGGTTTTGCTTTCGGAATTTTGCTCATTGATGCTATTGTTAAGTCGGCTTTACAGGAAACTCAACTCAACTTTGTTAATGTGTATCTTCAAGATGCTATGGCTCCTGAGTCAGAAAAATTTCTTGCTTTTTACGAAGCGAAGACAAAAAGGATAATTACCGACGAAAATATTAAAAATAAACTCCCGCTTGGGGAAAGAGCGTACTGCCCGGACGGCAGCAGTTGTAGCCGCATTCTCAATATTGAAAATCGCCGATGGTTGCTGCAACTGCGGCTAACGCCAGAGTACATTAATCCTCTAACATTTTGGCGTTCTTTGACTGTTTTAATTTTGGGGACAATCTTAAGTTGGGCAGCGACACTTTATCTCATGAGCTTGTGGAATTATACCGATCGAATTGAAAAAGTAGCAGCAGAACGCACGGCTAAATCTAAACAGCTAGAGCAAACGTTGCAAGAGTTGCAGGAAACTCAAAGTCAACTGATTCAGCAGGAAAAAATGTCTAGTTTGGGTTTATTAGTTGCTGGTGTTGCCCACGAAGTCAACAATCCTATTAGTTTTATTTACGGCAATATCCACCACGCCAGCGAATATACTAGGGATTTGTTCGAGTTGGTAAAACTTTACCAAAAAAACTATTTATCCCCTCCCTCGGAAATTTCAGAGTATTTGAAAAATATTGACTTGGACTTTCTCAGCAAGGATTTGCCGCAACTGCTGTCCTCGATGAAAATAGGAGCCGAGCGCATTGTTCAAATCGTCCAATCTTTGCGGAATTTCTCTCGCTTAGACGAAAGCGAAATGAAACCTGTCAACATCCATGAAGGCATTGACAGCACTCTGCTAATTCTGCAAAGTCGCCTGAAAGCTACAGCCGATCGCCCGCCGATCGAGATTGTTAAAAACTACAGCAATTTACCTTTAGTAGAGTGCTATGCCGGACAATTAAATCAGGTGTTCATGAATATTCTGGCTAATGCGATCGACGCCCTTGAGAGTTACAACCTCGATCGCGGACCCGAAGCAGCGGAAGCCCATCCGATCGCGATCGCCATAACCACACAATATTCAAGTCCTGACAAAATAATTGTGCGGATATCTGACAACGGCCCCGGTATGGCAGAAAATGTCAAAAAACGGCTGTTTGACCCATTCTTTACGACGAAACCAGTAGGAAAAGGGACAGGATTGGGACTGTCAATCAGCTATAAAATTATCGTAGAAAAGCACAAAGGTACGCTGCGCTGCGATTCGACACCGGGATTGGGGACGGAATTCTCGATCGAGATTCCCCTGCGCCAAGAAGTCAGACAAGCTGTACCGTTTGTTTCGCGGAAAATATCGGAGGCAGCTTAGAAAGGGCTGGGGAAGGAAAATTTTTTTCCCATTAACTACTGTAATTCGGTCGGGTTATAGTATTATATGTAATAATGCCAAAACCAATACTGCTTTATGCAGCTTAAACGGTTGGCACTGCCGATACTGTATAACCCAAGCACGGCGAGACTAAATATGTTCAGTGACTTGCAAATTATTTACGAACGCGACCCCGCGGCGCGCAACTGGCTGGAAGTATTATTTTGCTATCCCGGACTGCAAGCACTTTTTTTGCACCGGATAGCACACTGGCTTTATTCCGCTGGCCTGCCGTTTGTACCGCGCTTGATTTCCCAACTGAGTCGCTTTTTAACAGGTATTGAGATTCACCCAGGTGCGACAATTGGTAGGGGCGTGTTTATCGACCACGGCATGGGAGTGGTAATTGGCGAAACTGCGATCGTTGGAGATTATGCTGTAATTTATCAAGGAGCGACAATTGGCGGCACGGGTAAAGAAATAGGAAAACGGCATCCGACGCTGGGAGAAAATGTAGTTGTGGGAGCCGGTGCTAAAGTTTTAGGCAATATTCAAATTGGCAATAATGTTCGGATTGGTGCGGGTTCGGTAGTGCTGCGGGATGTCCCTAGCGATTGCACAGTTGTGGGAATTCCCGGTCGCATTATCTCTCGGAAAAAGCAGGTGGAGGATCCTCTAAATTCTCAAGGTCTACCGGATTTGGAAGCTCAAGCGATTCGAGCTTTGTTCGATAGAATTAAGGATTTAGAAGAGCAGGTTGATTTTTTAAAGTCTCAATTATCTCCGCTCAAAACCACTCACTCAGAGCAAGCAGAGGTCGAAAAACATGAATTATTCTTGTCTTCTGATTTATTTATCACACAGTTTTTAGACGGTGCAGGAATCTAGTAAAGCTTTAATTTATATAGATTTTTTCCCGCAACACTATCGTGCTGCAATGTACGAAATAAACTTGATTCCTTCAGTAACTGACTATGACTATTGCTTCTATTTCCACTAAAACTTTTGATGAAACGAGCAGACATATATTTTCTCGTCGCTCGCACTTGCCCAACAGAAGCAATGCTCTGTGGCGAATTGAAACTGGAGTAGTGCGAACTGTAACGTGGCTTGAAGATGGCACAATTATCACCTTGGGATTGTGGGGGCCTGGTGATACGATCGGCAAACCGATCTCAAAATGCGATCCTTTTCAAATTGAATGCCTCACTAAAGTCGAAGCAATTTTACTATCGGGCGAGCGCTGGCTAAATAGAGATATTTTGCTCCGTCACATTCAGCAGGCTGAAGACTTTATGGTAATGCGAGGTTACAAAAGAGTTGATTTTATGCTCTATCAACTATTAACCTGGCTGGCTAAGAGGTTTGGTTCTGAGGTAGAGCAAGGACATCTAATCGATATGATTTTAACGCATCAGGACATCGCAGAAATTATCGGTACAAGTCGCGTAACTGTCACTCGCACCCTGGGTCATTTTGAGCAGCAAGGCTTGATCGATCGTCTGCCGCTCCACCGGATTATTCTACAACCTTCTGAGGTGTGGCATTACGAAATATAAAAAAACGATATTAAATGTTAATAGTTTACGGTTGCCGATGTAGGTGGTAGGAATGCGGTGCAAAAGAAATTTTTCGCTGACAATGCGATATCCGAGCAAATTCAGAGTTTTCTAGACAACAGATAATTTGTATCGAATTTGCGTTAATTAAATTTTTTCATCGACTTGTCAATAAGTTCAAAAACAAGGGCGACATCGCACTTGCTTTTTTCTTTGTGTTGATTTCTTTCTTCTCACTGCCAACAGATGCGATATCTCGCACCTGTTGACTGCCGTTAAGTAGGCGAGTATGAATAAACTTAACGATGACACAGCATATATCCGCCTACCTACTTAGCAGTTACTTTAAGGGGGCGGTATTGCCTGTAAAATACTCGCTCCCTGCAACATTTGAGACTCTCCTGCTCTACCCGCTTCGGGGTATTCCCAAGACGGTGCAAAGGGCGGAACCAAGAAGGGGCAAGCTTTCCACGCACCCTGTACCCCCACGCCGAGCATCAGGCAGTTTCCGCCTCTGTGCCCGTGCTGCTCGTAATACCGACAGTGCCGACAACTTAAACCTACATTTACGTTGCTCACGGGATTTCTCCAACCGTTTTTGTAATAAAAATATACTAACATCTGTACACCTACCGGAATTGTGTACTATGATATAATGTACAATTTAAACTCGATCGCCAGTGGGGAATGTGGAACTATCTTCTAGAGTAGAATACGCCCTGTTAGCGCTCTTGGAACTGGCGAGCCACCACCCGAAGGATTCGCCCCTAACAGTAAACGAAATTACTGCTTCTCAAGAGATACCGGAACGCTATTTAGACCAAATTCTTGCCGTGCTGCGGCGTGCAAGTATTGTCCAGAGTCTGCGGGGCGCTAAAGGCGGTTATTTGCTAGCGAAAGAGCCTTGGCAGATTACTTTGCTAGAGGTGTTTTCGACTCTCGAAGGCGACGGCAGCGGCCAGACCCAAAAAGTTTCGGAATCTGTAACAATAGAAAAAACTTCGGTGCTAGAAATCTGGCAGGAAGCTCAACAGGCATCTTTGGCGGTTTTGGCCAAATACACATTACAAGATTTGTGCGAACAGCGGGATCTTCGCAAACAAGCACATCCCATGTACTACATTTAAAGGGAGAGAAATTAAGCCATGAGAATTGCTAAGGATGTTACAGGAATAATTGGCAGAACTCCTTTAGTTCAGCTCAATAAAATTCCCCAAGCCGAAGGAGTAGTTGCTCAAATTGTGGCCAAATTGGAAGGGATGAATCCGGCTGCTTCGGTGAAAGATCGGATTGCGGCGAGCATGATTCAGGCTGCAGAAGAGGCGGGGTTAATTCAACCCGGGAAAACTATTTTAGTTGAACCGACTTCAGGCAATACTGGAATTGCTTTGGCAATGATCGCGGCGGCGAAAGGCTACCGTCTGATTTTAACTATGCCGGATACGATGAGTACGGAACGCCGATCGATGCTGAAAGCTTACGGAGCTCAGTTGGAATTGACGCCCGGACATGAAGGGATGTTAAGCGCGATCGCCCGTGCGGAAGAAATTGTAGAAGAAACCCCCGATGCTTTCATGCTGCAACAGTTTCGCAACCCCGCTAATCCAAAAATTCACCGTGAAACAACGGCCGAGGAAATTTGGGAAGATACAGAGGGTAAAGTAGATTTTTTAGTTGCTGGAGTTGGCACCGGCGGTACGATTACTGGAGTTGCTGAAGTAATTAAACCGCGAAAGTCTAGTTTTAGGGTAATTGCAGTTGAACCCGCAAGCAGCCCCGTGCTTTCTGGAGGCAAATCCGGTGCTCACAAAATTCAAGGGATTGGTGCAGGATTCATCCCGGAAGTTTTGAAACCAGAGTTAATTGATGAAACAATAGCAGTTAGCGACGCAGATGCGATCGCTTACAGCCGTCGGCTTGCCAGAGAAGAAGGATTGTTGTCAGGAATTTCTGCTGGCGCCGCTTTGTGTGCCGCAATTCAACTCGGCAAGCGTCCCGAAAATGCTGGAAAATTGATAGTTTTTGTGCAGCCTTCTTATGGTGAACGCTACCTCAGTACAGCCTTGTTCAAAGATTTAGAATTGCCGACGATCCGCGAACTCGAATCATTAGTCAGCAATTATTAAATTGTAGGTTGGGCGATCGCCCCTCCTGCGGCATTGATATCAGCTTAACCCGAAAGACCGGCAGGGGTTTAAACCCCTGCCGGACTGCAGCGAAAGCGCATATTTGTTGACAGCAATACTCCTGACCTTACCCTACTTTTCAGACTTGATACAGCTTCCAACTAGCCATCGCCAACATTCCGTAAATAACAAACTTTAGCGGGCGTTGAGGCATAATTTGGCACAATTTAGCACCCACTAAAACTCCCGGCACCGAACCCAACCAAATCGGCAAAACTAAACTCCAGTCTACCGTTCCGAGGCTGAGGTGTCCTAGAGATGTAAACATCAACAAAATTGCCGCCTGCGAAATATCTGTACCCACCAATTTAGAAGTATCCAGGCGGAAAAAAGCAATCAGCAACAGTGCAAACATCGAACCGGAAGACACGCTAGTGATTCCCACTATGCACCCTAAAATTGCTGCCGCACTCACAGTACAAATACGGCCATAATTAGTATTTAAGTCCCATTTAGCGGGCGAAGGCAATTTAAAACTAGGAAAAAATGTTTTGACCACTAATTGGGTCAGGGATAAAACGACAACTAGGGCGATCCCTACTCCGAGAACACGCAGCAATATGCTGTCTAAGTCCTGACTTCCGCTGGATTTGATGCAGTGTAAAATCCACACGCCAGTCAGCGAACCGGGTACGCTCCCCAAAGCCAGCCATTTAACTACTTGCAAGTCGAGGGTCTTTTGCTGCCAGTGTTTGAAGCCGCCAACAACTTTCATCAGTGTAGCAGCTACAACATCAGAACTAATAGCAATTGATGCTGGGATTTGGAAAACAAAAATTAACATTGGGGTGATGAGCGACGCTCCGCCAACTCCGGTCAAACCAACGATAATGCCCACAAAAAAGCTGAGAAAGGATAGTAATAAGTAGTTCACGGTTATGCCCAAAGACTGTGTATTTAAGCGCTGCCAACCAACAAATAGATAACTTGGGTGGCTACAACAACACAGCTACACAGGCTAAATATCACTTGCATTTCAATATAGGTAGCCAGAAATTTTGCTTTTCAACCATTGAAATTTACCGGGTGTTAAGCTACAAAAATCTTGGTAAAACTAAATAAATGCAAATAAACAAAACTACAAAAATTGTAGTGTAAAAGCTCCCTGATTTTCTTAAATGTACCTGTGTAACTGATTAAAAACCCTGAATTTATTTATGGGGTTTATATTCGGCTTTCTACCTTGAAGTGACGAGCGTCACAGGTAAAGCCGAGCTGAGTTTAACCGACTCCTTGTCGGCAAAGAAATCAGGAGTATCGAGAACATTAAAATGAATCAATGCCACGATGACAACAGTGAAGACAGTTGAAGAAACTAAACCCGTCAATAACTCTTTTTTGAGGTTTTTTTCATTGGGTTTGTCTGTAACAACATCTAAAGTTCCTAGCTGGATCAACAGAATTCCCACAATATTGGAAAGCCAGTAGCCGACAATTGTGCAAGGAAACAGTAAATCTGGGGAAAGCAAACTAAAGATATACCCAAAGGCGTAGGCAATTGGCAGATTGAAAAATATGTCGTTCCACCAACACAGCGGTGATAGCAAATATCCAATTGTCAGAAGCAACCCGCCTCTGATCTTTTTAAACCAGACTTCGTTAAAGCCCTTAGCTTCTGGCAACTGTTGGGTCAGTTGTCCTGCAAGCTGGTACTCTTCAATGACTTTTTTAGCGTTTTCCACGTTAATAGCTCATTACTCGATCGACTAACCGTAGTTTAACAGCCCAAAGCGGTTATGTCTAGTAAGTCAATCTAGTTACCGTATTTTGTGGGAGCGGCTAAATATACTTTGTTTCAGGTACAAAAATATCTATCCGGAAGAGGTTGTTGAGAATGCTGGTTAGTGGTAGTTTAGGCGCCGATCGAGAAATTGAAAGTTTCAGGCAAATGCTTGACTGTTTGCCAAAGATATGCAGTGTCGATGCCCCAGTAAAATTGCAGGTAAAGCAGCAAAAGCCCGATCGCGACTGTCACGCCCAGCAATTTAGGGACTATTTTCGCGACAGTCTCCAGCACTACGAATGCTGCCCAGATAGCAGCAGCTAAGATGATAATGGAAGCGATCGTGGCAACTATATCGCTGTTCATGGTTAACTCCTGTTGACAATCAATCGGGTATTACAAAACTACTTGGGCTGACGGCGCCTGCAAAGATAAAATAAATTACTCCAATCCCCAATAAGCCGACAGCCGAACTGAAAACGAATATCAACCAATCTGACGGTTCGTAGGTATCCTCGTCAATTTGGCGGCGAACGGTGAAGTAGTGCAAAGTTGAGATTAAGACTGTCGCCAAACCTATTAGAGAGAAGATTAAACCCAACTTCCACCCCATCCCCAGGCGGTACTGTACGGGCATTTGCACGACGCGAAGTCGGACGATGATGACGCCAAAACCCATGAGGGCGACCGCAGCCCGCATCCATGCTAAGAAGGTTCGCTCATTTGCCGATCGATCGATCGCCCGGGACAGATTTTGCTGTTTTCGTTTCTCATCATCTACTTGCATCGGTTGGAACGATAATTGCACGCGATCGAACTCTTGAAGATTGATATAAAACCGGCGCCATTATTCTGGTGCCATCAAACCTTCTAAGCTAGAAGGAATAGTGAACATATAATAAATTACGCCAGCCCCTAGGAGGGCGATCGCGAGGCTGAAAAGAATTACCCAGCGATCGGTAGGTTCATAAGTATCGTAATCGATATCCTCGCGGACGCCGAAGTAGTGCTTAGTGGATAATAGCACCGTCAGCAAACCCACTGTTGAAAAAAGCAAACCCAACTTCCAACCATTGCCCGGAGTTGGCAGCATAGGGGGATGAAAGGCGCGAAGGCGCACGATAACTACGCCAAAACCCATCAGCGATATTGCTGTCCGCATCCATGCTAAATAAGTGCGCTCGTTGGCCAAGTGATCCCGCACCCGCGACGGATTTGGTCGCTTAATCTTTTCTGTATTTACTTTCGTGGATTTCCAATTTAATAGCATAGATAAACCTTTTAATTTTAACGCCTTAATTTTAGCGCCAAATTAAGAAGGGAAACCGATCTATTTTCGCTGGGACGATTATCCGCCAGGGGAGCGATCCCCGGCGGGTTCTTGCGTTGCAACGGGCTTTACACAGCCGATCGCATTACAACTTCACCAAAACTAATCATTTTCCTCAGTAGGTGCGTTGGGAAGTTGCGAATCTATGTAAGCCTGAGTCACATCAGGAACAAACCAATTCGCATCCCCAGGCTGGAAAACCTGAGCAGTAGGAACGTTGAATTCTACAGCCCCCGTATCGGGATTCGCTCTCGCTACCACTTGAGTTCCGTCAACTATCTTAACAGCTAGACCGCCCGTCAATTCTTCTGAAGGTTGATCGGTCGCTCTTAAATCGGTTGCTTTGATATCGCTGGGTAGAAAAATCCCATCGCAATCCCATTTATGTTCAGTTGTTTGGCCGTCAGCTAGAAAATACAGGGCATTCTCGTAAGAAGAGTCCGCTGCTTTTTTGCCTTTCGGGCCGTAGACAGCCAGGGTTTTTCCTGTCTCGTTGCGGCACTGACCCCAAGGTTTTCCCGTTTCTAAAGTGTATTTTTGAAACTCCAATTGAGAGATTTTTTTGTGGAGTTCCTGAGGGCTATAATTCTGGGCGGTATCGGGTGAGTCTTTCGCAGCCTTGAGAGTGTTCAGAGCTTCTGTCAGAGCTTCACTCACCTCTATGTAGTCGGGATTGCTCGCATATCTCGGCGTTTTTGGAGCGTCGGCCCAGGAGGGAGGAACGAATACTAAATTGGCGGTAATTACCAAGAGCAGTAAAACAAATTTGAAGATTTTCACAATTTTTCTCCTTTTCTAGATGGTCAGGTTTTTTCCAACTTTCTGTTTGCTTGCTATTTTAGGACTTAGGCAAAAACCAGCTCTCTTTAACTTGTTTGCCTGAGCAGCCAAATTTGGCAGAATTGAAAAATCTGGTTTTTGAGCGTTATACCTATTGTCAAATTCAATCTGCGTGGGGTAGTGGTGAAGTGTTCGGGCGATATTTTAGGGATTCATCCTCAAGTTTTTAGCTTGGTTTGATTCACCACTACTACATAATTTCTTGATTCCAGAGGTATATTGTTGCCTAAGTCTGGCAATTGGCTAGCTCAAAAGATGGTTTCAATTTTCGTGAATACTTGAGGCTAAATTAGTTTGAAGCTGCTTTTAGCTTGGTCACTCACTTCATTATTAACTTAGCATATTTGTTGATAGATTTCAAGCGGTTTAGCGCGAGTTTTAAGCAAACAATTGTTAAGGACAAAGTGATGACTTAGGACTTATGACTTATGGCAAATTATCTACCTATAGAGGGATGGAAGTAGCGGAACATTGGCTAATCATTAGTTAGATTGAAAGGGCGGGAGCAGCCGATAACTACCACTTTCAATTAGGATGAATATCCCCAAACCAATCAAGACAAAAGGGACAACAGCCTTGGTATAGCGAGTCAAAATACGGGCGATCGCCTTTTGGCGAGTTAATCGGTAAGCGGCATAAGACCAAACACCTACCATCACCGAGAAAACCGCCAAAATCACTACCAAGCTCGGCAAATCGCTGCTAGCAAACAGCGGCAAATAAATACCTATGTTGTCACCCCCGTTAGCCACTGTTACCGCAGCCACATTCAAAGTTTGGGGGTTGAAAAGATTTGCTAATTTTGACACAGCAGATGAATTAGATTGACGTTTAAATTCGCCCGATACCGCTTGTACGTCATTTTCCTCATTTTCTCTCTTGACTAAGTGACTGATGCCGATCGCGATCGGAACCAAACCCAGCAAGCCAATCAAAGCTTTCGGCACAATTAAACCGCCAAAAAAACCCGGCAAACTAGCAGCGATGAGTGCTGCAAATCCGAGGTACTTACCCACAAAGATATGCCGGGGGCGGAAAGTATCATTTACCTGGGCGAAGAACAGCATCGAAAGCACCATATCGTCGATATTGGTTGCGGCAAAAGATGTAATCCCGGTAATAATCGCTGCTGCAATCCAATTCATGTGCTGTCCCTGCAATTTTTCTAGACTTCCGTTTCCCTGGCGTTACCTCTGCTCATAGTTATCAAACAGAAAGCACAACCGACTAAAGATATTATACTTAAAGTTGGGCTTGCCAGAGTGCCGCTTTTAACCAGAATCGCCATTCCCAATCCGATCAAAACAAAAGGTACTAATTGATTGCCGTAGCGAGTCAAAGTATCTGCGATCGCCGGCATCTGAATTAACCGATAAGCAGCGTAGCACCAAACGCCCACCATCCCGAAGAATACAGTGAGAACCACCGCCAAACTTTCTAAAGTATTGCTAGCAAAAAGCGGCACATATATCCCGATATTGTCGCCCCCATTTGCCACCGTCACCGCTGCTACGCTGTAAGTTTGAGGAGACAGAAAACTGCTAAAAAAAGATTTCTCAGATTGCTCTAATTCTGCCTCAGCTTCCGAATCGTCTGTTTCTGGATTCAGCAAGCGGCTAAGCCCGATCGCAATTGGCAGCAAACCCAGCATTCCGATCCAATCTGGGGGAAAGATTAAGCGGCCAAAAAAGCCGGGAAGGCTAACAAAAACCAGTGCAGTAAAACCCAGAAACTGGCCGAAGACGATATGCCTGCGCCGAAATACTGCATTCACCTGCGAGAAAAACAGCAACAGAATCAGAATATCGTCAAGATTCGTAGCCGTAAAAGCTGTCATTGCGGTAGAAATTGCTGTTACTAATTCATTCATTTCTCTGTCTCCTCAGATTTTTTATTTCGTTGTACTCGCTGGTATCGTATCTTAGAAACAGGCTCTCCGACCTGTTCCACACAAATTAAATTTTATTGTGGCCAGTTGCTCCTAGCCTGCCCTTGAAATGCTAATCGACAATCCTGCAATATCTCAGTAAAAACCCCGTTGCTAAAAACTCTTCGTTCTGACTGTGAACTGGTAACTGCTAATCAAAAACCCTCACTGTCAAAGGGAACGGCTTTCAATCGAACACCCCCATATAATTGCATTTTCTTACTCGAACTTGGCATGAATTGCGTCAATACCCTGCTGCATCGATCCCGTCAGTCCAGGAGAGCGCCGCCGCTGCCAGAAAAACCATCCGCAAGTAGCCACCAAGTACATCAAGAACAAGTAAGGAAAGGCATTGTAAGGAGCTTCTGGAGGTGGGAACATAGTGCTGCCGGGAATGCCCACGCTGCCCGCAATCGGAATCATCATAAATGCGATCGCCACAGCCGAAAATGCTACATCCCGCAGGCGCAATTTACCAATTTTGTGCAGGTAAACCGGAGCCGCGATCGAAATTAAGACGTACACGGTTAAAAATCCGTAGCTGCAAATTGCCCCCAAATAACCCATACAATCGAACAGTTTGATGTTAAACATAGACATCAGAGCAGGCACCAAAAATGTCAGAAATGTACACATCGTTACTGCAACGTGGGGAGTTCTATTAGATGAATGCGCTACACCTAATGAAGAGTGAAACAAACCGTGGCGCGCCATCATAAAAAACACTCTCGCCGCTGGATTGATGCTGCCGAGCACGCAAGCAAAAAAGCTAAATAAAGCGCCTAAAGCCACTAGCTCTCCCAGCCAGCCCATGCCCACTTGTTGTGCTAGAAAAGTCAGAGGTTCTTCACTATTAGTAATAGAAACTCCAGTACCGCTAAAACCCAAAACCTCAATATAGGTCATCAGAACGAAGAATAAGCCTGCCATGACAGCACTGCCCATGACAGCTCTGGGGATATTTTTTAATGGTTTTTTCGCTTCGTCGCCCAGAGATGTCGCACTTTCAAAACCAGAGAAACCAAACATTACTAATACAAGTCCCGTCGCTATGCTCCCCGGAGTTACGCCTTCCAAAGTCAGTTGCGACATATCTAAGGCAAAACCTTTGTGCGCCCAGATGATAATTCCTAAAAGTGCGATCGCCGCCACTGATGCTCCCTCCAGCCACAGCATCGCCATAGCTGAGAGTTGGATATCTTTATAACCTGCATACCAAGCAACGCCGGCCCCGATCGCTAATAGCGTAATCGGTGACGGATGGATGCCTAAATGACCGATGAAAGTACCCGTAAAGTTGGCAAAGCCACACAAAACGGACATCGCAGTAAATAGATAAGCGAGTACCAAACTCCAGCCGCAAATTACGCCGGCCGTCGGGCCAAGTCCTTTAACAATATAAGAATAAAGAGAACCAGCAGAAGCCGATCGACTCGCAAATTGGTTGATATTGATGCTGACAAATACTAGGCCCATCAAGCCGATAAGAAAGCTCAGCCAAGTCCCGTTACCCGAAAGAGCGACAATTAACCCTAGATTAGATGCGGGTATAGTTGTAGGTGCAATGACCGCAAAGGATTGAGCTAAAACCTCCCCGAAGGAGAGGCAGTCCGGCTTTAAGCCGTGTGCACTCTGAGTTTTTGGCGTTTTCTTAGTCATTTATCTTCTCTCTTTTTGTCGATCGACTTTTGGCGATCGGCTTAAACTTGTCGGTGCTGCTTCAGCATCAGATCCTGCATGAGGAGCTTAATTATCACCTTAAGGCTCTTCTGGGGTAGAATCAAATGTTGTTTTTTATCGAATTAATAAATGCAAGTGATGCAGTGCCGCCGCAAAAGAACTGTTGGAGTACGAAACCTATCAGTCGCCACAAGCTCAAACCCTTGGCGTTAAAAGGAAACTTTAAATGGCGGCTGGCAACCGTGCTTTGTCGGGAATTCCAACCTCTACAATAGAGCAGATCGAAAAGTTCAGGTCAAAGCTGAGCCGCCAGAGATTTTAATCTCGAAAAACAACTGTATTTAGTAAAAGGGTACTCAGCATGGCCGGAATGACACTTGACCAACTGCGAGTTTTTCTAGCTGTCGCGGAACACCTGCACTTCAGCCGCGCAGCCGAGGAACTTTACATCACCCAACCCGCTGTCAGCGCGACAATCCAAAGCTTAGAGGCGCAATACGGAGTAAAACTATTTCACCGCATCGGCCGCCGCATCGAAATCACAGATGCTGGGAAGTTGCTGCAAGTTGAAACTCAGAAAATTCTCGACCAAGTTGCTTTAACTGAGAGAGGTTTGCGGGAGTTGAACGACTTGCAGCGAGGCGATTTAAACTTGGGTTGCAGTCTGACCATTGGCAATTATTGGTTGCCTGATAAACTTAGCAACTTCAAACAAAAATATCCTGGTATTTGCGTGAATTGTACTCTGGCAAATGCCGAAGAAATTTGTGCGGGGACGGCGACGGGAACATTTGATTTGGGTTTAGTGACGGGAGATATTAAAGCTTCACTTAAGGGCACTCTTGAGGAAGAAGTTGTAGGCAGCGAACGCTTGCTGATTGTAGTTGGCAAATCTCACCCTTGGTTTGAACAAACAGATGTGAGTTTAGCGGAAATTGCGAAAACGGATTGGGTGATGCGAGAATCTGGTTCGGGAGTTCAGCAAATGTTGGAACAAGCTTTGCAAAGTTGGGGAATTAATCCCCATGAATTGAATGTAACTTTAGTTTTGAACAGCAGTGAAATGGTAAAAGCTGTGGTAGAAAGTGGCACAGGTGCAGCGGCTATTCCTGAATTGATGGTAAAAAAAGAATTGCAGTTATCTACGCTGCGGTCGATTAAAATTATAGATAGCCAATCAAGTTCTAATGTATCTTTTGAAATAATTAAACCTGTTTTAAAACTGAAGCACCGACAGCGTTTTCAAACTAGAATTACTAAAGCTTTTGAAGAGATATTAAGTCAATGTGCTGGTAATTGGTAATTCAGGACTTAGGCACGAATACTCAAGAAACCGATTTTTTTACCGACATCAACAGCTAAACTCCCTGTATTTTCGTAAAGAAATCGGGTTTTTGATCACCCCTGCGTCCAGGATTATAATTATCTCTCAACCAATTTCCTCAAGTCCAATAAATTTTTACCCCCATCACCAATAATCAGTGGCAATTTCCCATCCCATTTTTCTATAGCCTGCCTTTCCAAAAGTTCTGGAGTCAAATTGTCCCGAAGCAACCTTTGCACTTCGGCTTCTCCCTTAGCTAAATTCACCTTAGCCTCGGCCTGTTTTACTGCCTTCAGCGCTAAAAACTCCCCTCTTTTTGCCTCCTGTTCGGCAATTTGTTTCGCCTCCACCGCCTCGCTAAATCGCTCAGAAAAGTGAACGTGTACTAAAGAGATATCGTCAACAGCAATGTGATATGTAACCAGCCTTAAGGTCAAATAATCATCAACTGCGGCTTTAACTTCTCCGCGTTTAGTAATAATTTCTTCAGCCGTGTATTTTGCCATAACTGCTTTTAATACTTCTTGAACTGCCGGCTCGATAATGCGAGCGACCACTTGTCTTTCGTCACCTATTTGTTGAAAAATAGCATTGGCTTTTTCTGGGATAATGTGCCAGTTGAGCGCTACA
The DNA here is from genome assembly GCF_036705385.1 of Microcoleus sp. B3-A4. Classification (NCBI taxonomy): domain Bacteria; kingdom Bacillati; phylum Cyanobacteriota; class Cyanophyceae; order Oscillatoriales; family Microcoleaceae; genus Microcoleus; species Microcoleus sp. B3-A4. The sequence goes on from NZ_JAUBUI010000030.1 coordinate 32,566, forward strand.
TCCGTGAAAACATCTTGCAAATCTTTTGAGGAAGCTTCAGCGGAGCTTTCCTGTTTTTGCACCCTGACGCTCAACTTTTTTACAGTATAAACTGTGGGGACTATTACGTGAATTCCTTCTCCTAGTACCTGTTCTTGCACTTTACCAAACTGCATCAGCACGCCCCGTTCTCCAGCGTTAACTATGATAAAAAATTTGGACAATATAGCTAAAAAAACTATCACTAGAGCTAGTTGAACAGCTATGTAAAACTCCTTATTTTTTTTAGTGCTTGATTTGAGTGAGCCCACATTACTGCTGGATTCTAACACCATAGTCCACCCCAAACTAACTTAATTAGAGGACAAATATTGGCTTAACCGATCTTCTATTTCCCTTCAATCAACATCTGTTCAAAATCCGCTGCTGTCAAAGGAGGACTGAACAAATACCCTTGCATCATATCGCACTTATAGCGCCAGAGAAAATCTTTTTCTGCTTCCGTCTCAACTCCTTCGGCAATTACCTCAAGACAGAGACTGTGGGCCATTTCAATAATAGCTTTCACAATCGCTGCATTTGTGCAACCATCGGTGATCTGGCTGATAAAACAGCGGTCTATTTTTAAAGTATCGAATGGGTATTGCGTCAGATAGCTTAAAGAAGAATAACCTGTTCCGAAATCGTCAAGAGATATACAAACTCCCAAATCTTTCAAGTGTTGCAAAGTGGCGATCGCACTTTCGGCATCCTCCACCATCAAACTTTCTGTCAGCTCTAATTCCAAAGTGTTCGCTTCCAAACCAGTTTCTGCTAAAATTTGGGCGACTCTGCTGCTGAGATCCGGTTGGTGAAATTGGCGCGCCGACAGATTTACCGCTATTCGGAGCGGAAAACCAGCATTTTGCCAAACTTGCATTTGTCTGCAAGCTGTCTGCAACACCCACTCGCCTAACTGTACAATGAAGCCAGTTGCTTCGGCATGGGGAATAAATTCTGCGGGCGAAATCAGCCCTTTTTCTGGATGTACCCAGCGCACTAAAGCTTCTGCGCTCATAATTTTACCTGTCTGGACATTGACTTGCGGCTGATAGTAAACTTGGAATTCTTCTCGTTCCAGTGCGTTGGACAAACTGGTTTTTATCTGCTCTAATTTGTCGGTAGTATTTTGGATAAATTCGCTGCCTTGCGATCGCAAACTATTGTACTGTTCGGCGACAGCTTCTTGTTTTTTCAAGCGGCTCGATATCGCGCCCACAAGTTCAGCTTTACTAAAGGGTTTAGTCAGGTAATCATCTGCTCCCAATTCCATACCTTGCCGCATTTCAGAGCGATCGGCTTTACCGGTGAGAAAAACAAAAGGTACTGTAGCAGTAACAGGATTAGATCGCAAGGCCATCAGCACCCCATACCCATCAAGTTCTGGCATCATCACGTCGCAAATAATCACGTCGGGAACATTCGACACCGCCGCATTTAAACCTTGCGCTCCATTTTCTGCACCCGTCACGTCGAAACCTTCAGCTTTGAGGAGTTTGACAATATTCTCCCGGATTATTTCCTGGTCCTCAATCACTAGAATCTTTTTCATACATCATTCCCTGAAAGCGGTATAATTGATAGGCGTTACTGAACGCCACAAGCGTCCCAATAACTGAGAACGCACAGCTCGATCAGCCCCACAGCGGAATATTTTCCGACACAAATAGCAAACACCTGAAAAACGCTGATTTTTCAAGCACAACTAGATTAATGTTTCTCTGCTTACTCAGTGCCGTCCGTATTATTACGAGGTTAATTAATAATCTCTAAACTAATTCTAGGCGATCGATAGTTAGCAGCGCCTTAAATAACTGCTAAACTAATTGTGCCACCTGAACGATTGTCTGCAAACAATCTCAGCCTATTTATACCAGTTGCCAAAAACCATGCAACTGCCAGCAAGTTCCAAACCCTTGCGGAGTCAGTCTTCCCCATTCTTAAATGTAAAATCTCAACTTTCAAATCTCAAATGGTATTACCTACTGGATTCCCTGAACCCGCACAGATTGGGGTCATAGAAGTTAAGCAATATCCTCAGTACCGCGCTGTCACCTACACCCACGCGGGCGATTTGCGACAAGCAACTGGCATCGCCTTCAATCCCTTATTTCAACACATCAGCAACAATCAAATTGCGATGACAACGCCAGTAGAAGCGCGCTACACGGAAAATTCCGGGCATATCGATGCGGTTTCCCAAGCAAAAGTTTCGTTCCTCTATCCCGAACCAAATATCGCCCCCAGCAGCGTTAACTCCGCTGTAGAAGTCACAGATACTTCGCCGATGACGGTTGTCAGCATCGGCGTGCGCGGGGCATACACTTGGGAAAGCTACGAAAATAACCTCCAGAAACTCAAAGATTGGCTTCAAGAACATCCTGAATACGAAATAGTCGGGCCGCCGCGTCGCTTTTTTTACAATTCCCCGATGACGCCGGAAGCAACTAAAATCAGCGAGGTACAAATTCCGATCAAGTGCCGCTGACGTGAACAACTAATTCGCGAATGTGACCCCGCTGGCGGTGTTCCCACAGGTAAATTCCCTGCCAAGTTCCTAACAGCAACCTGCCGCGATCGATCGGGATTTGTTCGGAAGTATGAGTCAGCGCAGTGCGAATGTGTGCCGGCATATCGTCTGGGCCTTCGGCATCGTGAATGTAGCGATCGTCCTCCGGTACCAGTTTAGCCAAAAAGTTAGCCAAATCCTTAAGTACATCCGGGTCAGCATTTTCTTGAATAACCAAACTAGCAGAAGTGTGGCGCAAAAATAAGCTACAAAGTCCCGTTTTAATACCTGAATTCGCCACCGCCTCTTCTATCTTAGGAGTTATTTTGGACAGAGATTTCCCTGTAGTTTGAATCTTCAGTATCTGTTGATAGTGATTCATTCGATTTTAGATTGTAGATTGTAGATTGTAGATTTTGGATAAGACTAATGCAAAACTCTTCTGTTGGCGGAGGTAGACTTTGTTTGTGTAAGATCGATTTCTAATCGCACTTATGAAAAATAGTCTACAACAGCTTGGGCGATCGCCTCCGTACCATTTTTATCCAATTTATCCGACAAACGGGGCGGATGCAGCGGTTGTCGCAAAAACTCCCAATCCCCCTCAAAAAACTCCGCCGCCGTCACAATTTGATGTTCCGCATAATTTTGAAGCCATTCCAGCAACACCGGAGATTCTGCAAAACCTTCTCTCATTATAGAAACAACAGGTATTTCCAAGCGCAAAGCTTCCGCAAAAGTGCTGTATCCCGGTTTAGAAAGTAAGCGCCCGCAGACAGGCATAATATCAACCGGACGCGGTAAACTCGGGAGAGATTTTGTAAACTCCTGATTTGTGGCTCTAATCAAATTAGGCAAATCGGGACATCCAGCATCAAAAGTGATAAATTGCCAGTCGCTAAATAGCTGTAAATTTTGATAAGGAATGTCCTCTACACCCAGTCCGCCGAAAGTCAGCAATACAGTTTTTTCCAGCGGTGTTTCGATTCCGAATATTTCCCGAACTCGATCGTTACTGTAGCGAGGATTGCCGCCAGTTAAGCCAACATCTTGAATATTTGGGAAAGCTGGCATCGGTTCGTGTAAAGGAAGACGAAAAAGCCGATCGCACATTCCGAAACATTCAGCAATCCAATCGGCCATTTCAGCAAACTCCCCGCCCCAATCTCTATAGATAAAATCCCACCCGAAATTGGCCATCATCCAGCAAGGAACCCCAGCCGCTGCCGCAATTCGCGTTGCCAAAGGAGGAATGTCGGCCAGCACCAAACCCACCCGATTTTGCTTGATAAAATTAACTTCGCTTGCAATTAGCGAATTTTGCTTTTTCCGAATTTCCCGCAATTTTTCCAGTGTCGCGTCTTTATCCATATTCAAACTGTCAGCTTGCACGACACCCACATCAAAAGCGCGGGGACGGTGGATAAAGTCGCCGCCAATATAAGATTCTAGCAGCCAGCGAGGTGCTGTTGTTGTAATAATTAGTAAAATATCTGGATTTAATTCTTGAATTTTTGCAGCTACGGAGGAGACTGGCACAGCGTGGCCGAATCCATGATTCGTGATGGCAATATATAATGTTGGTCGAGACATTGATAATAGGGAATAGGGAATTGGGACTCGGGCATCGGGAATTGGAGGTAGAGACTGGAAGGCAACAAGGCTAAGCTTCAAGCGACGCACAACGAACAATGACACAATTAATAACTAATTACTAATGACTAAGCGGTTGTGTATTTAACTTGTATATTCCTAATCTTGCTCTGAGCAACTGCCCAGAAGAGTTTGATTATTTTATATGCAATTTAAAGGCTGACTCGCTTATGTTACTAATTGATATGATCTCCGGTCGATTGACTATAATTAAATTAGTTTTTAATGATAAATGCCACTCCTCTATTTATGAATAAATTAAAACTAAAAATTTTTCTGCTACCTTAATTATAATTGTACCGGCATCGAATATGCAAGAACCCATCAATCGGACGCGCCCTTAGACCAAACAGGCAATTGATTAATCTTGTCCAGGGTTATATCTACATACTTTTTACCATCCGCCGCCAAATTTTCCCCAAAATATCCATCATCGCCGTCGTGCTTGTGAGGGCCGCTCACAGCTTCTGCATAGCGGCCTTGCAAACGAGCTTGATTGAAAGGAGAAGTCGCGTACCAGTACCAGCGACTCGGAAAAACTATGCCGCCAATATCCTCAATTGAATCGCGAGTGCCGCGAAAGTGGAAAATGCGATCGGCCTCTGCAAAACCATTTTGTCCCGAAAACACGCCCCCAACCGAAACAACCGTAATTTCTGCCTTCAGCCATTCTTTAAGATAGCGAGTAGCACCCAAAGCAACTTGTGCGCCGCCGCTAGTGCCAATTAAAATAACTTTCAAAGGTTGTTGAGAATTAACTGAAATGGGAGATTGAGCATTCATGCGCTCGATAATTGCATTAGCCATTCCCTGATTGTATGCAAAGCCGTAGCGATAATCTAGAGAAATTGCAAACCTCCAGAGATTGCGAATTTTGATGAATATATCCCCCGCAATCGGCCCGCTTTTTGCCTGTTCTGCAAACCGCCAAAAAGGAGCTAGCCACCGCTCTCCTCCTAAACTTTTGTTAGACGCTGAATAAGGAAAAACATCGCCCACTGCTACGCACTGCGGGTGACTTTTAACTAAACGCTTGAGAAAAAACTCTTCACCAGGGGTTAATTCGTCCCCCGAAAAATCCCCAACTCCCGGTAAAAAGATGATATAACAATTAAGTGGTGAAGACTTGCGCGGTTCTAGATTTCCCTTCTTAGAGGGCAAGATCTCCGGCAGATTTTTCTTGATACCAAAAGTTTCGGCATTTTGATTCAGCCACCATATAACAGTCCCCACCGGCGAAAGAATGCCCCAAATTACCAGGATTACACCGGCGACGATCAGCAAATTTAAACTTCCCCCGCGCAGCCATGCAAGTATCCGTAAAATCAATCTTAGCATTTAATAAAATCTGGTAGAATGCCAATTAATTACGTAATTACCTAGAATTAGTTCGGTGATTCTGCTGTATTAGAGCTTATTTTGTAAAAGTTGTCAACTATCTTGAGTAGCAGGAGTTCAACGTGAAGGGAGAAGATTCAATTGCAGGTTTGGGGGGAACGCTTTGGAACGCTCTTTCTTTGAACGGCAATTTTTACGAAAAAACTCCCTACACTGGCAGAACTAAGCGGATAGCTTTAACAATTGTAATTTTAGCAGCGCTGTCCCGCGTGCTGGGCAGTGCTGTCATCTTGTTAATCAACCGAACTGAGCTATCAGTGTTATTTTTAACACTTTGGATAGATGGTTTGGCAGTCGCAGGGGGTTATTATTTTTGGACTTTCACCATATTTAAAATCGGGGAGTGGCTGAAGCCGGGTCACGTAACTTATAGGGAGTTGCTGGTTCCAATCGGATTTGCCTATGCCCCCCAAGTTCTGAATTTTTTAACCTTAATTCCCTTGCTGGGAGAAGGAATAGAGCGGATATTAGCTGTCTGGAGTTTGCTAGCTGTAATTGTGGCGGTTCGCCAAGGTTTGGATATTCAAACTCGCTGGGCGGTGTTAATTTGTTTTGTGGGTTGGCCGTTGATTCAAATTGCGATCGGCTTTGTGGAAGTAATTAAACAGTTGCTTTCACGATGGCTTTAATTCATCAATACGGCAGCAGTATAGTAAACTCGCTGCCCTCTCCATGTTCCGACTTGCAAATTAACTTTCCTCCATGCTGTTCTACCACAATTTGATAACTGATAGACAATCCCAAACCAGTCCCCTTACCTATCGGTTTAGTAGTAAAAAACGGATCGAATATTTTACCCAGCACCTCCGAATTCATCCCCACACCATTATCAACAATGCGAATCGCTACTTGATTTCCTTCCGCGACTTCAGTGCAAATCTGAATTGTCGGAGTCTGTTCCCAGTCAACTTCACTCCCTCTTTCGCGACAAAAAGCATCAATCGCATTGGTCAGGACATTCATAAATACCTGATTAACTTCTCCCGGATAGCAGTTCACTAAAGGCAAATTGCCGTACTCTTTGAGCACTTGAATATTAATTAATTTGTGATCCAAAATCATCAACGTGCTATCGATACCTTCGTGAATATTAACCCATTTTCTATCAGATTCATCTAACCGAGAAAAGTTTCGCAGCGACAGCACAATATCGCGAACTCTCGCAGCGCCCACTCTCATTGAATCTATCATTTTAGTGAAATCATTCATTAAAAAATCTAAATCTAATTGCTCTATTTCATTTACTATTTCTGGTACGGGATTTGGGTAATTATTTTGGTATAAACGTAGGAGATTTAGTAAGTTTTCAGCGTATTCATTGGTGTAATATAAATTTCCATAAATAAAGTTAATCGGGTTATTAATTTCGTGAGCAATTCCCCCGACCACTTGACCTAAACTGGACATTTTTTCACTTTGAATTAGCTGCACTTGAGTGTGGCGAAGTTCTTCCAGTGCAGTATGTAAATTCTCAGTTCTTTGGGCTACTCGCGTTTCCAGAATAGTATAAAAACGAGCATTTTCTAGAGAAATAGCTGCTTGTGCACACAGGATTCCCAAAATTTCTACCCTGTCGCTAGTAAAAGCACCTTTGGTTAAATTATTTTCTAAATAAAAAATTCCCGTAAGGTGGCCTTGATGGATAATTGGCAATACCAGGATAGATAGGGGTTGATTGGCCACAATATAAGGATCAAATTGGAATTGCTCGGCTCGGGTAGCATCATCTAAAACCAAGTGTTTTTTTGTTCTTTCTACATAGTTAATTAATGAAAGGGGGAGGTTCTCGGATTCGGCAATCGGGAGAGATTGTAACAGGGTTACATCATTAAACTGACCTGTAAGTCCAGCTTCTATGAATAATTGATTACCTGTCTTGGCCAGAAATAATACTTTTTGAGCGCCTGCGTTTTCCTTTACAAGCTGTACGAGTTTCTCTAGCAAACGGCTGAGGATAATTTCGCTCGAAACAGCTTGAGATGCTTTGACAACAGTTGGTAAATCCAGCATCAAGCTATTGTCAACAGTAGTGGTAGCAGTCATGAGATCGACATTCTTAGATATTGCTCCTTGATTGCGATCGACTAAATAAGGATAACGGGATTCTAAGTATTTAACTTTTGCTATAGCTCCCCAGCGGATGTAGGCATAATAAGCTTTTGTCAGATAAGATCGAGCAATTATCTCTTTATCCAAAGATTGATAAAACTCTCCAGCTAATTCATAAGCTAATGCTTCTTCTTGGATGTAACCGTTAGCAGTCGCTCCTTTAATAGCTAAGTCATAATAATCCATGGCTGCAAGTTTCTCGCTAAAAACTCGAGCTTTCTCAGCTTCAACTAACTCGTACTTGTGCTGATAATTCATGGGTGCATGGTAGGCCCACTTTTTCATAATTTGCTGATTATAGTTAACAATAGCTAGGTCTGCTTCTTGATTGTCACTGTCAGGATAATGAGCGAGGAGAGCCAGCGAATAGTAGAAATTGTGTACCCCAACAGTGATTAAGCCGATCGCGCCATCTGCATATTCTGCCGCTAATTTACCGCGGGCAACAGCCGCAGCATAATCTTTAAATAAATAAAGCAGCATCAATTTAGCAACATAAGCTCCAAACAGCGACATTCGATTATTTTCTTTCTGCCAACGCGACATCACAGCAGGTTCATCCAACCTGCCGCTAACTAACCGTACTTGCTCTGCTGTTTTGCTTTTTAAGCTTGAAGCAGTTACTTGCCAAATTTGAGCATAACCGATGGCAAATTCGTGTTTATTTTTTTGCAAAAACTCCATACAAACGCTTTGTTTTTCTTCGACATATTCTAACTGTTCTCCCACTAACAATAAATTAGTAATATAGTGCATAAAATTATAAACCGCCCATTCTAAATCACCATTTTCTACACCAAATTTCATCCCTTCTATAAATGAATTAAGTGTATCTTTAGTAGACTCTTTCCAGATTCTTATATGAGCATTAAACATTACATAAACCTTAGCTTTCTGTTGGCTAGCATTAAATTGCTCGAGCAGTTTTAAAGCGATTAATCCAGCGTAGTAGCCAGCTTCGATGTCGCCTTCGATGCCGCACAGAATCATTCCATAAAGAGTATAGGGAAAAGTAGCTAATGCTGAATGACCGCGATCGATACAAAGATTGACCATAGTCAAGACGAGGGAGGACACAATTTCAGGTTTGGCAATATAAGCAGGAGGATAGAGGGCTGTCAGGATTTCCATAGTTGCCAGTTGATAAGGATCTGTCATAACTGGCAGGTTTTCTAATTCCTCAATTCGCGGCAATTTTGGCACTGCAATGGTTGGGCTATCTAATAGGTTTACTCCCAGCATTTCAAGCACTTCTAGACCTGTTTCAACAGCTTTTAGCATCTGGCTTTGAGCCTGATAAAAAAGGATCTTGAGCTGATACACTTTCACTATGTCAAGCTGGTTTTTAGCCGATCGCAAAACCACTTCTGCCAAAACTTCTGCTTGCTCAAAGTTGGTGTTTAAATATTCCGCTTCCAGCGTCTCTACATACAAGCGCAGCGTCATGCTATAGTTGCGATCCCAGCTATCAGGTGCTAATAACGACATTCCCGCATTCAAATACTTAACAGCGGGTTCGTAAGCATTAGCTGCTTTTGCCTTATGTCCAGCAATTAAATTTAATCCGGCTAATTCATCTTTTTCTGATTGCAGTATCAGACAATCCATTCCTACATTCAACTGGTTGATAATATCAAAAATTTTCTCTTCTACTTTATCGGCGGGCGTATTTTCAAACAGCAATTTACCGATGCTAAGATGAGTGGCTTTCTTTTCATCATCAGGAATCAGCGAATATGCAGCTTGCTGGACGCGATCGTGCAAAAATTTATAGCTGATTTGCGAAGAATTGAACGTTAAATTAGCTCCTGCTTCTCCATCTAAAAATAAAGGAATGAGGTAACTCTCATTCAAGGGAAGTATTAACCCCGCTTGCAAAGCCTCCCAGAGTTCAGTCGCAGTGACTGATGGAGATTTTGCGTTGACAGTAGAGAGAACATCTAAAGTGAATTTGTCCCCTACACAAGCCGCCAATTTCAAAACTTGTTGTGTAGTCTCTGGCAATTGTTGAATCCGACTGGCTACCAGTTCAACTACACTCTTATCTGTGATGCCAATAGCGTGAATCTCCTCAATGTTCCACTGCCACTCCCCTCTCCTTCCGGGAGACAGGAGCCGGGAAAAGTCAAATCTCAAAAGTTTTTCTTGATAAAGAGTGTTGAGCAATTGCGTCAAGAAAAAAGGATTCCCACCAGTCTTATTGCAAATTAACTCCGCTAAAGGTTGAATGCTGTCGGAGTCATTCAATGTTTCAGAAATTAACTCAGTAACCTGGGCTAAAGAAAGAGGTTTCAGCACTAAATTGTTGATAATAATTCCCGTTCCTTGAAGATACTCTACTGTTTGCATTAAAGGATGTGTAGAGCTAACTTCATTGTCTCGATAGGCTCCAATAAATAGTAAATATTTGCTATCTGGGTCAGTCGCTAGCAATTCCATTAATTTCAATGTCGCTGAATCTGACCACTGCAAGTCATCGATAAATATAACTAATGGATGCTCTTTTTGCGCGAATACGTGGATAAATTCTTTGAATAGTCTGTTAAAGCGGTTTTGTGCTTCTGTGGGGGCAAGTTCCGCAACGGCAGGCTGTTTGCCAATCACCAATTCTAGTTCGGGAATTACGTCAATAATTACTTGTCCGGCATCGCCTAGTGCGGCTAAAAGTTGATGTTGCCAATCTTGTAATTTTTTGTTATTTTCGGCAAGTAACTGCTGGATCAAAGATTGAAAAGCTTGAATTAAAGATGCGTAAGGTATATTGCGTTTGAATTGGTCAAATTTACCTGAAATAAAATAACCGCGCTGTCTGGTGATGGGTTTTTGAATTTCGCTAACTACGGCCGATTTGCCTATACCTGCATAACCCGATACTAGGATAAGTTCAATTTGTGAAGGGGAAGAATTTTCCTCGCAAGGATTAGCTACACGTTCAAATGCTGCCAATAGTTCGCTGACTTGTGTTTCCCGACCGTACAATTTTTGAGGAATCAACAACTGACTCAATATATCTAAGTTTCCGGGGGTAAAATCTACTATATTGCCAGTAGTTTCTAACTGATTTAAACAAATTTCTAAATCTGCCAACAATCCGCCTGCGCTTTGGTATCTCTGTTCGGCATTTTTTGCCATCAATTTCATCACAATTTGTGAAATTGCTGGTGGAATGTCTGAATTAATGTGATGGGGAAAAATTGCTTGACAAGCTATGTGACTGTAAACTATCTCTAACGGGTCGTTACTCATAAATGGCAATTGACCTGTCAGCATTTCATATAAGGTAATCCCCACAGAATAAAAGTCGGTGCGGTAGTCTAGGGTGCGGTTCATTCTCCCCGTTTGTTCGGGAGACATATAAGCAAAAGTACCGACTATCGAGTTAAGATTATTAATTTGGGGAGTTTCTTTGGACAATCGTGAAGCAATCCCGAAATCAGTCAGTTTAATAATTCCTGTTTGGCTGTTGAGGATGATATTGCTCGGCTTAATATCTTTGTGAATAATTTTTTGAACGTGTAGATATTCTAAGGTTTTTATGAGTTGGATGCCAAACCTCAAACAGGTGATGACTTCGAGCTTTTTTCTGGACATGAGGCGATCGAGAGATTCGCCATTAAAGTCTTCTAAAAGCAAGCCGAGACGGTTATCAAAGGTTTCTAAGCTAATGACTTTAACTAGGCCCGGATGGTCTAAATGTTGGCGAATGCGATACTCGTGCTTGATCCTGGTAATTGCATCGAGGGTAGGATATTCAGCTTTCAGGATTTTGAGTACGGTTGTATCCTGGTGGGTGGGGATTTTCCCTCGATAAATAATCGTTTCGATACCTTCATGGAGAGTGGAATGGATTTCGTATTGCGAGAGAAATTGCATGGGGTTCTGCTCAGAGTTGAAAATATATCTGATTCTAGTCGCTGTTCGCTGTTGACTGTTCGCTGTTGGCTGACGGCACGACCACTCTCAATCGTCACAAGTCTTGACAGGGCAACTGTTATATGCTTAATTCAACCCTGTACTTAGGCAAAGAAAAATCAAGCTTTATTTACTCGTACAAGAATATAATTTATACATAAAAGGATAGTATTCAGGCAATAAAGCCATTTTGCTACTATTATTCTGAATTAATATCCGATCAACAGCGGACGGCAACCACACCCCTACTATTCGGCTCTCCCCACTGTCCCTACCCCTTTAGCAAGATACATTGTTATAGAAGGAAATACACAAAAATTTACATCTATAATTTGTGTAGTGTTCCAAATCGCTCCTCACCAGCAGCGATACAGCCCTCGCCAAGACAGTAGGATAGAAAAAATATGTTTGAACGCTTTACAGAACAAGCCATTAAAGCAATCATGCTAGCCCAAGAGGAAGCGCGACGCCTCGGTCACAATTTTGTAGGCACCGAGCAAATTCTTCTGGGGCTCGTCGGCGAAGGCACTGGCATCGCTGCAAAAGTATTACTGGATATGGGCCTCAACTTGAAAGAGGCGCGCAATGAAATCGAAAATATCATCGGTAGAGGTTCCGGGTTCCTCCCGCCTGAAATTCCTTTTACGCCCCGCGTCAAGCGCATTTTTGAGACGGCGCTGAATGAAGCGCGGCAGTTAGGCCACAATTACATCGGCACCGAGCACATCCTGCTGGGGCTGATTCAGGACGATGAAGGGGTGGCGGCGAAGGTGCTGCAAAACTTGGGAATCGATCGCCAGAGAGTCCGCACGCAGGTAATTCGTGCCGTGGGAGAAGTCGCGGCAGTACCCGGAGGTAGGGGAGATAGCGGCGATCGCAAAATCCCGACTTTAGAAGAATTTGGCACAAACTTGACCAAGTTAGCCGCAGCCGGCAAACTCGACCCCGTAGTGGGCCGCGAAAATGAAATCGAGCGCGTGATCCAAGTGCTCGGCCGCCGCACGAAGAACAATCCTGTGTTAGTAGGCGAACCGGGAGTAGGCAAAACAGCCCTCGCCGAAGGCCTAGCCCAGCGGATTGTTAATAGAAACGTCCCGGAAATTTTAGAAGACAAACAAGTAATCAGCCTCGATATGGGTTCGCTGATTGCTGGTACAAAGTTCCGCGGCGAATTTGAGGAACGCCTGACGAAAATCATGGCCGAAATTCGCGCTGCCGGCAACATCATTCTGGTAATTGATGAAATTCACACCTTAGTCGGTGCAGGCGCAATTCAAGGCAGCATGGACGCATCCAATATGCTCAAACCCGCCCTTGCTAGAGGCGAATTGCAGTGTGTCGGCGCCACTACCTTGGACGAATATCGCAAGCACATCGAGCGCGACGCTGCTTTAGAACGCCGCTTCCAACCGATAAAAGTCGGTGAACCGAGCGTGGCTGAAACAATAGAAATATTGTACGGGTTGCGATCGGCTTACGAACAGCATCACAGACTGACAATTTCCGACGCAGCTTTAGAAGCAGCGGCCACACTGTCAGACAGGTACATTAACGATCGGTTTTTGCCAGACAAGGCGATCGACTTAATTGACGAAGCAGGTTCCCGCGTCCGCGTGATGAATTCACAAACCCCGCCCGAAGTTAAAGAACTCAAAAAGCAACTGCCTGCAGTAACAAAAGAAAAAGATGCAGCAGTGCGCGAGCAAGACTTCGACAAAGCTGGAAAATTGCGCGATCGCGAATTAGAAATTGAAGCCGAAATCGCCGAAGCTACGATCAACAAAAGCCAAGTCAAAACCTCTCCCATCGTCACCGAAGAAGACATCGCGCACATCGTGGCTAATTGGACGGGAGTACCAGTCAGCAAGCTGACGGAATCCGAATCTGAATTGCTGCTGCACATGGAAGACACGCTGCACCAGCGCTTGATCGGTCAAGAAGAGGCTGTCACCGCAGTTTCTCGGGCTATCCGCCGCGCGCGGGTAGGCTTGAAAAATCCGAATCGCCCGATCGCCAGTTTCATCTTTTCCGGCCCCACAGGCGTCGGCAAAACGGAACTTACAAAAGCCTTGGCAACTTATTTCTTCGGTTCGGAAGAAGCAATGATTCGGTTAGATATGTCCGAATTCATGGAACGCCACACGGTTTCTAAACTCATCGGTTCGCCTCCGGGTTACGTTGGTTACGATGAAGGCGGCCAACTAACAGAAGCAGTCCGGCGCCGTCCTTACACGGTCATCTTGTTCGACGAAATCGAAAAAGCTCACCCGGATGTCTTCAACATGATGCTACAAATCTTGGAAGACGGCCGCTTGACCGATGCGAAAGGTCGGACAGTAGACTTTAAGAATACGCTGCTTGTGATGACATCAAACATCGGTTCGCGAGTGATTGAAAAAGGCGGTGGCGGTCTTGGTTTCGAGTTTACTGAAAGTGCCGCAGACGCGCAGTACAACCGCGTTCGCAACTTAGTAAACGAAGAAATGAAACAGTTTTTCCGTCCCGAATTTATCAACCGCTTGGATGAGATTATCGTCTTCCGCCAGTTGAACAGGGAAGAAGTGAAGCAGATTGCGGACATTATGTTGCAGCAAGTCTTCAGTCGCTTAACCGAACAGGGTATTACTTTGTCGGTGACGGACCGGTTCAAGGACTTGTTAGTTACAGAAGGCTACAATCCCAGCTACGGTGCTCGACCTTTGCGCCGCGCCATCATGCGGTTGTTGGAAGATGTACTGGCTGAGGAAATGCTGTCTGGGAAGCTGAAAGAAGGCCAAAAGGCGATCGTTGATGTGGATGAAAACGGTCAGGTTAAGGTAGTGCCCGATGGTTCATCGGAGCCGAAATTGCCAGAATTCGCATTAAGCCATTAATGCACTCTACAGACGGCTAAATACTGTTGATTAAAACCCCGGTTTCTCTGAGAAACCGGGTTTTTAATTTAAAAATAGCAGTAAAAAAAAGCAACTTATCGATGAATCTAATCCCAGGATTGCAATTGCCCAACCCAATGCTGCACAAAAGCAGAAATGCGATCGCGCCGAGTTTCAAAAGTAGCAGCAATCCAGATAAATACAATCCCAAAAGCCAAACCAATCGCCCATTTAATCAGCGGATAATCGAATATCAGAACCACCAACTGATAGAAAACATTGATTAAAAATATAGCCGTTCCCACAAACAAAAATGCCCGAACTCGCAGCGCCAAACCCGCTGCAATAGCCACCAAACTAAAAGCTCCCGCAACTAAACCGTGGCTTTCCTGAGTCAAAAGAGGTATCCCGCAAATCAGCGCAGTTGCGAGCATTCGCAGAGTGTGGCGCAGCGGTTTTTCTGCTGGTAATTTGAGAGTGCGATCGAACTGAGTAATGTAAAGTAAAGAAAGTCCTAAAGGAGTAACATAAAACTCTGGCTGAGTCAATCCTATTTGCCAGAACCACCGCAGCATTATCCAGTCAATTATCGCCACACTCACATAGGTAAAACGGACTTCCTCCTTTTCCCAAGCCAGGAAAAAATAGAAGGTAGCAGCTATCAGCAAGCTAATCGGATAAAACTTAGCCGGACTTTCCAAAATAGTAACTATGGGAATCAGCGAAGCAATTACCTGCCAAGGTTTTTTTGACCAACCCCAGTTGTCCCAAGGCAAAATGTAAATGAAATAGGCTAATAGAGAAGCGAAGGCAACTTTCCACGGCCCCAGCGGCCCGGAAATATACTTAACTAAAGGTGTATTGATCCAATAAAGCCGGATGCCAAAGGCTTCGAGCCAGCCCAAGTAAATCCAAATTTCTGCCCATTGGCGATCGATATTATTTCGCCCTTGCAAGAAAGCATATTGAACTAATAAAGCACCAGTGAATAATCCTAAATTTAAGCCAGATTTAATATCATAGGCAGAAGCCCAAATCAGGAGCAAACTGCTCAAAACCCAGTGCAGGTGAGCAAAGATTTTTAGTTCAGCATTGGTTAAATGTAAATAATTACTCAGCCAAGGAGATAAAATGCGATAGATATAGGTTAAAGTTGTGCCGAGAGTGGCCAGGACAATTAAGCCATCGCCAAAAGCTCCTCCTGGTGTTTGAAAAAGTTGATATAGTAGCGATTCGTAAGCCGCAACGGACACGCCAATTAATCCTAAATAAACCAAAGGTTTGAATTCGGGCTCCCGCCTACCAATGCCGATCGCAATTAAAGACGCCCCCAACACCGTTAAACCAGTCCAATTCGTCAAAGTGTGCGATCGGAAAGTTAAACCCAATACCCCATAAACCAAAGGTATAAAATGAATGCTAGGTAAAATTGTTGGATCGCGGTGGCGGCGCCGCCACACATCACCCAATAATTGCGTAGACAACCCGAGAGCGATATTAGCAACTGCTAAATTAATCGTAGTGCGATCGACAAAACTCAAACCCACCGCTGTCAACAACTCCAAACTCCAAGCGACAGCATAAATTGTCAGAGGGGAAAGTTGGCGTAAATTTCGGAAAATAATCGCAGCCATGATCACCAAAATCGCAGCAAAAGCTTCAGCAGATGGTGGAAAACTCAAGGTACTGTCTGCGTAGAGTTCATAGGAATAAAAAGTAATAGTTGTTAACAGTAAGCCTGCAAGTAAGATTGCCCACCCATCTAAAGCTCGCTCGTAAATTTCAGCTAATTGAGAAGGCTCAGGTAAATCCCTGGAAAAACGAACAATCATGGTGCGGAGCAACCACATACACAAAACAGCGATCGCCCCAGCAATTGCCCAATTCCAACCCGACACAAAACCTAATTCATAAATCACTGCAGCTACGAAACTAAAGCCAAATCCCACTCCAATTGCAGCCGCTGGTAACTCTACTAAATAGTAAGTATTAACCAACATTAATACGGCTGCCCAGCCCAAACCAATTAACCGATAGCCCGGAAAAAGAAAAATTAGAACTTGTGCGAGTATTAAAGCGATCGCACTAAATGTACTTGCAACTTGTTTGTGAGGAACCTCACTATATTTAGCAACAGCAGTCAAAGCCAAAGGAGTCGCCAGCCAGAGCAAACTCCACTGAGGGCGATGAGTGGCAGTACCCGCACTTAAATATTTTTGCAACAAGATAAAGCTGAATCCTGCTATTGCTAAGCCTAGATACCATGAACTTTGGAACCATGCAGGATGCCAGCGGAAAAACGCAGAACTTTCTCGGGCATTTGCGTCTTTCATCCAGACAAAAAATCCCCATTCAGCAGCCATAAAAATTAATAAAATTGCCGTCCAAATATTGGGTGTCTGGTTCGGGAAAAATAGGTCAATTGCCGAACCGATCGCGCCTAAACCCATAATGTGAGTTAGGAGAACCAAAATTGCCGGATTTCCTTCGTGTTCAACAGCAGAAGCCGGGATCGAAACTCGGCGGGAATTCTCGCCAATTACGTATTTCCAAGCGATCCAACCTAAAGTTAAAGTAGATACCAATAAATTGAGCGATCGCCAAAACGGATTAACAAAACTAATAACAGTTAAAACACTCCCCAAACCGAGAGCAAGGTTTTCGCCAAAACGGGCAAGTTTAAACTTTCGCTTGCGGTAGAGCCACTCGGCGGCACTTACTATTAAAATTAAATAAGGCAACAGCAGAACACTCCAAAAAGCCCAAGGAGTTTGCTGAGAGTTTGTAAGCTGAGTTAAAAATGCAACAAATTGTGTTTTAATCCCTAAAGGAAACAGTCGCCAAAACAGCCAAATACTCTGAAGTCCCACCGCCTCAAGCATTAGCAAATCAAACTCTTGCCAAAACTGCACTAAACGGTTGTAAAAAAACCAAACAGCCAATCCGCTAACTGCGATCGCCTGTAGCGGAATTTGGCGAAAACAAACCAGCCATCCCAAACCCAACAAACCCCCTCCCGCTAATTGCCAGTTAAAAAAGTTGCTGGGATTTGGCTGACGGAATATATTGTTTTTAATAGTTCCAGATTGCCGGGGTAGCTGCCAATCTAGCCATGCTAAAAGCACGCCACAAATTGCCAAAGCTAAACCCATTTCAGCGATATTTACATCCTTGACAAATATCGCCCGACCCAGTAAAATTCCTAACGAATAAGCTACTAAAGCCGCTTTTTTGTAAGTCAGAAAATCTCGGCTCAAACTGAAAGCAGCGGCGAATGTTTCAGTATTTTCTCCGCGTTTGATAGATTGCAATCGTTGTTGCTGAACTTGATAAACTCTAGCAGCAGCAGTTCCCACTGTACCTAAATAAACCGCAGCCAGGGAAAAGCCGACCAATGCCCACCCCCAGTGCAAATAACTCAATCCCAAGTGATTTAACGCGATCGAGCGAGTGATGTTTTTTCCTGAAAAGCTTTGATATTGATCTTTTATAATTCCGGCTGTTATCCAAGTCAAAATAAGTGCCGCTGCGATTGCTACCGCCCAATCCCAAGGATACCGCCACAATCCAAAAGTATCCATCGCCCAAAAATTGATCGGCACTAGCAACAGTGTCACTTCTTGCAAAGTTTGAGCAGTCAAGTGCAAATTATTCTGTCTGTTTGCCCAACTGCTAATCGCCCAAAAAGTTAAAGTATAAGCTAACAAAACTCCATATTGTCCGGCGGCAGGAAATCTTTCCCACTGACTGGCAGCTAAGACTCCAGAGGAGACAACTACCATGAACACTCCTAAAAACAACAGCCACACCACGCTAATTTCGGCCATTAGCGACTGCAAAATTTGACCGATAAAATTAGGGGTTTGAGTAGTTTCTGTGGGCGTAGCAACGCTTTCCCTGCTGCTAGGTACTGCTTTTTGCGTTGATAAGGCAGGTACTTTTGGCTCGGCAATAGGATCTCGCGGGTCCTCAATTTCAGAAATGTCTACAGCGGGATCGGTGAGTGGGCAGACTAAATACTGTCGGCACAATTCCTCAACCTCAGCGGGCGAAAGTAAACCTAGCCGCAGCCACGCATCTAAACCGGTCAACAACTCAGGATGCGATGCTAAGACGCTCAATTCAATTTTGCTCGATCGATCTTTGGGAGACGACATTGGCTTAAACTTGTACTAAGTACCTTCAAGCTATAGCCTAGATTAATGTCGAGCGAACATGGCAACATTCCGCCATCGCAATTGGCACAATAAGTATTTATAACTAAAGATCTGTCGCAGCCAGTGTCAATCGGTGAAAAAATCCCGCTGATGGGCCTAAACCAGCGTACATCAGCGGTGAAAAACTCCAAATTAGGACACAGCACCGGTTTCCTTACCGATCGACATATTTCAACAAAGTGTCCACACTAGCATTGTGGTCTATGAAAGAAAACAAATGTTTGAAGAGGAGTTTTCCATCTGCACCCAAAACAAACTGAGCAGGCAAAGGAGCACCTAAAGCCTGACCGACTTGATAAGCCCGAAAAACTTGACAGCCTGGATCGGAAAGCAGAGGCATTTTCAAGCCTAAATCTCTAACCACAATTTGGCTTTGGCGATCGTCGGTACTGGCAACCATCAGTAATTCTATATTGCGATCGGCAAATTTTTCCCAGTTTTCATTCAAAGCTTTAATGTGAGGAAAACAGAAAGGGCAATATTGATTTTCAGTAAAAATCCGCGTAAAAGCCAGAATTACCGGCTTATCGCCCCGATAATTCGACAGTCGCACCAATTTGCCATTATTAATATCCGGCAATTCAAAATCAGGCGTCATCTGTCCCAGCTTCAGAACATTACTCGCCGGCACAGGTAACAAATTTTGGAAAAACCGCTCATTTAACAAGCCGCTAAAATTAGTAGAAGTCAGCATATTTCCTAATTGGGTAATTGCTAATTGCTAATTGCTAATTAAAAATCCGCTTAAATAAATCCCTCTGGGCGTAGGGAAACGGCAGCGCCGTGTCCCTACAAATATAATGTGCTTAAACGGCAGCAAAGAATACCTTAGACTTGACAGGATCGGGAGTCATAGTCTTGTCACCGGGCTGCCAGCCGGCGGGACAAACTTCATCGGGGTGAGACTGGACGTGTTGGATAGCTTGCAGAGTACGGAGAGTTTCATCCACGTTGCGGCCGAAGGCAAGATTGTTAATAGTAGAGTGTTGGATGATGCCTTCTTTGTCGATGATGAACAGACCTCTGAGGGCAACGCCTGCTTCTGGGTCGAGGACGTTGTAGTCTGAACTAATTGTTTTTTTGAGGTCAGCAACTAAGGGATAGTTGAGGTCGCCGACACCGCCTGATTTGCGGTCTGTTTGTATCCAAGCGAGGTGAGAGAATTCGCTGTCAACGGATACGCCGAGGATTTCGGTATCGATTTTCTTGAAGTCCTCGAAGCGATCGCTAAATGCTGTAATCTCAGTCGGGCACACAAAGGTGAAGTCCAAGGGGTAGAAGAACAGGACTACATACTTTTTGCCTTTATAGTCTGACAGTTTAACTGTCTTGAATTCCTGATCCACTACGGCTGTTGCTGCGAAATCGGGTGCAGCTTGACCAACCCGGAGGCATTCACTGGTCATAGATTTTGTTTCCTTTTTTACGAACTGTTACAAATATATCATACTCATAACGACTACAAGTATCTTCTGGCTCAATAAAAAAAAATACGCTCTCAAATTTGAGAGCGCAGTTTTTTTTATTAAATAATGGCTCAGGCGGGATTTGAACCTGCGACCTTGGGCTTATGAGTCCCCTGCGCTAACCACTGCGCCACTGAGCCAAATCTACTTCACGATTTACCATCGTAGCACGGTAGGGCTAGCTATGTCTTCTTTTCAAACAACATTATTTCTAATAACTTCTAGTAAAAGTTATGAGTTTTGGTAATCATTCAAAACCCATAACTTCCGACCAGTCGTTACCGAGAAGCGCTGGACGCATCGTCGGGCAGTAAAGCCATTGGGTTGATAGCACCCTGTCCGGCGGGATGAATTTCAAAGTGCAAGTGCGGCCCGGTACTGAAGCCAGTGCTGCCCATTTCTGAAATCTGTTCCCCTTGAGCGACTCTCTGACCCTTTTGCACCAAAATTCTGCTGTTGTGGGCATAGACAGTCTCAGTGCCGTCAGGATGGGTAATTTCCACCAGATACCCGTAACCGCCGTCGTTCCACTGAGCATAGGTAACCACCCCGTCTGATGCTGCCACAATTGGCGTGCCGATCGGCCCTGCAATATCAATTCCTTTGTGCATCCGTCCCCACCGCCAACCGTAGCCAGAAGTAAGAACGCCCTTAGATGGCCAAATAAACCCGCTAGCCGACTGTTGTTTGCCGTTAGGCAGATAAGTATCAGGGTTGGAAAGCGGAGGCAATTCCGGAGAAACCATGCGTCCCAAAGACGGGTTGTTTAGGGGGTCGTAACCCTCAGATCCCAAAGGAGCAGTTGCTACCACAGGCTGCTGCTGAGCAGAGGTCGGCGTCAGGTTTATCGGTTGCATTTCGGCTGCGCGAGAGGGATCTAAACGCTCTTGCTGCTGCTTCTGAACCTGCTCAGACCACGCTCTCGATGGCGGTCTGCTGATTTCATTCTGCACCGCCTCAGTATAGTCGGGGGTGTAGAGATATGGATTGACACTTGGCATCTCCTCAGACGGGTTGACCGAGGGCCCGTCAGTTGGAGCCAGGGAGACCGCATTGGCGCCGATCGAATTGCGCGAGGCGCGATATTCCTCTCGCAGCCTGACAACTTCTGCCCTCAAGCGTTCGGAATAAGGGTTGAGAGCTTCTGCGGTAGGGAGAGCCTCCGAATTCGACTCTGGTAAAGCGCTAGTTGGATCGGCATTTGAAGCCGGGGCGCTAGTATTTGCCACGAAGCTGATCGGCTGCGGGTATTCTCCCGTAGCTATGGCGGTAGCAGTTGCACTGGCTGGCCCAGGCAGGGAACTGGTGTCAACTGCACCTGTAAATGTTGGTTCGCCTTGAAGAGCCAGCTTCCCTGGATCGTGAATCGTTTGGGAAACTTGAGTGAGCGGAATGCTGTTAATTTGAGGAACCATCGGCGCTGAAATATTGTTCAGACCTTCCAGGTTCTCCAGGGGAGAGACAACAGGCACTGTGGGCGCGGGTGCTGCAACGCCAGCACCGGCTATTTCCGAGGTAGACGAGCTGGGGTTCAAAGATGCGGGAACCGAAGTCGCCGACCAGACAGATGTAGAGTTGGAGACAGAATAAGAGGCTGTCGCCTCCACCCCGGGATTTTTAAACCCAACTTGGGGAATTTTGAGCCGTTGATTGACATTCAGCAAGTTGGGGTTGCCGAGCTTGTTGACGGAAATCAGATCTTTGGGCGATACGCCGTGACCTTTGGCGATCGCATCTAGGGTATCTCCCGGACGCACGCTGTAGAGAACATCAGCCGGCGCGGCGGTACTTCCTGCAGGGGGGACTACCACAGCCGAGGGCAAACTGGGTGTTGCCAAAGACTGTTCAATTGACTCGAATGCTCGATCGGGCGATGCTGCTTGACCTCCCCCGGAATTGGGAATTACAGGTGTGGCATCGAGGTCAGGAATAGTTGTCCCAGTTGCATATCCCGGGGAGGTCAGCGTCGGTGCTGACTCGGGCAAAAATGCCGCAGGTGTAGATAAATTTGCTCCCCCCTCCGACCCGAACATAGTTCGACCCGATTCTGTGGTGCGGTTTTCCTGTTTTTTCAAACTGTCGATCGCCCCGTCTGCATTGGGGATGTCGATCGAACTTTGTTCCGGTACCGTCGTGACCAGCGGCGTCGCTGCGGTTGATGGCAGCGCTGTCATGGCTGCACTATCCAATGGCTCGGAGCCAGTCAGATTTAACTCTTGTTCGGGATTGACCGTCGCTGCGCGATCTAGCGAAGCCGATGTGCTATAGCCGGCGTTCTGTTGTGGTGTGGTTTCCGTCGCAGTCGGAATTCTGAGCTCTTGGCCAACTTGGAGTAGAGTATCGGGTTTGATGTCGTTGGCAGTTGCTAGTGCCAACGGTTCAACTTCATAATCCCGAGATAGCTCCCAAAGGCTTTGCCCCTCCTGCACCTTAACCGCCGTGGGTTCAGAAGGTGATCCGGGCTGTTCGGCCCTGGAACCGTCAACTTGTGCCGGCGTAGCGGGCCCGTTGGCCGATACTGGCTGTACTTCAGCGGTGGATTCTGATGTCGGTGTGAGTTCAGACGCGCGAGCGCTGTCTCCATTTCTCGGTAGCAGGATGCCAGAAGCACCTACCGATATTGCCAGCCCGATCGTGGCGAGAGAGCGAACTCTGCCTGTGCTGAGCGTTGTCTGTTTGGATGGTTCCGCAGAACCGTCTCTGTCGATTTCACTAGCCTGAACAGGCTTAATTTGGGGATATGTTCGTTTCAAAAAAACGACCTCCTACTGAGAAGCGCTAACTGTCCTTGGAAACACTCAAGGGGATCGCATGACGCTGAGTTTAAATCAACAAGCAAAAATATTCTGATTGTTGACAGCTATCATGCTTAGGCCAGATTACCTTGCTTTTTAAATTTAGACAAGCTCAAACCGTCAGAAATTTTAAAATTCTCGGTCAAACCTGCTGCAATTAACCCCACAAGCCTTACACCGCAATAGCTGGAACGAATACATAAAATCTTCGTTCCGGTAAGGCTCTGAACTCTTACCTATTATCTGACTTTATGCTAATTTCCGGACAGCCTACAACCGTATATTTACTAGATATAGTGTTCAGACCCAAGCTAGTGCTCGCTGACGCCCTAAATCGCTAAAATGCTCTGTTTTTGTTGCTGAATCATCTTGGGAGTAATTTGGTGTTGCTGATAACAATCTGTTTTTGAATGAATAAAATATATTAATGTCGGCTATCTAGATTTTCACTCCTTTGATACAAATTTCTTATATTAAAATGCAGATTTTGCCACCTCCGGCAGCTATTAAATATCTATATATTTATGTGTTGATAATGATTTATCCCAGCTCGCCCAACTGTCGTTTAGCCTCAAATAAACCCACAGCGGCGCTGACGGAGAGGTTCAAACTCCTGACTCCAGGCTGGCTCATAGGAATAAAAACTGTGGCGTCGCAGGCATCCAAGACGAATTGGGGAATGCCTACAGTTTCCGAGCCAAACATCAGCCAGTCGCTGGGCTGAAATTGGAATTGCACGTAACTGTATCGCCCGCCAGTGCTGAACCCGATCGATCGTCCCCCGCGCTGCTGCCGACAGGCCTGAAAAGCCGCTAAGTCTTCGTGGCAGTGGAGATTGACGTAGGGCCAGTAATCTAAGCCGGCCCGTTTCAGGTAGCGATCGCTAATTTCAAACCCCAGCGGGCCGACTAAATGCAGTTCGGTGCCTGTGGCAGCGCAAGTGCGGGCGATATTGCCAGTATTCGGGGGGATTTGCGGGTGAATCAAGACAAGTTGGGGCATGAAGCTAATTAAAAGGGTAAAATACAGCTATTGGGAAATTTCTCCAACCACCAAAAGGTAGATCTACCTTATAGCTTTTATTTATAACCTTTGTCGAGCTCCATTGATTAAATATTCTGATTTGTTTTTGGGCGTCGCTCTGCAACTTTTTTCAGGGAGGTTCGGGCTATTTGTATTATTGGCTGAGTACGCATAGCCAGGGGGCTAGTGAAAGCCCCCCTTATAATAACGGCGGGTACTTCAGGCAGCTAACTGGGCGCACAAGTTGTCTTCGAGCTCCCATTCTTGGTGAGACATCCCCTGAATTCCTTGGAGAATTATACTGCGGGTGTCCGAACCGCCCTCGTGTAGCTTCAACCACTGCTGCGCCGTGTTGCCTTCCCGGAGAATCTTTTTGAGCGGCGAGAGAAAGCAGCTAAAACCGCGTTTTTTGGCTATAGGCCACACTTCGCGGTAAATTTCCTCAATCCAATCTCGTGCCAGAATAGTTCTGCCGTCTTGCCAATGCGTGAGTTCGGCATCCAAACTTTGCCGGGATGCAGCAATTTCGTTGGCGTCTGTGAGCGCAACTAAGTCTTCGTTACGGGTGGCCGCCGGCAAGGTGCTGAGTTCTAAGGGGTCTAAGCTGGGGTCTTCCATCATCTGCCAGATGCGAGCTTCTAGCAAGGCAGTAATGGCTAACAAAGCCAGAGGATTGACTTCGAGGTCGCAAATTCTCAGTTCGAGGCGGTTGAGACAGTAGGGGCGGCGATCGCCATTGGGCCGCACGGCAGACCACAAATGGCGGACGTTTTGCATGGTGCCGAGTTCTAGCTGTTCTTCAGTCCACTGAATGTAATGCTTGTGACTTTCAAACAGGGGGACGATGGCGGGAGTTTTGGGAAACAAACCCCACCGAGTGGAATGATAGCCCGTGACTTCGCCGTCGAGGAAGGGGGAAGAGGCGCTCAACGCCAGGTATAGCGGTGCTTCGACGCGGGCGAGGCGGATGGCACGCATCAGCATTTCTGGTTGGGAGATGCCGATGTTGATGTGAATGCTGGCGGTGACGACTTTGGTGCCGTAGGTTTGCTCGATGTAGGTGTGGTAGGGGTTGTTGGGATCGGATCGGTAAAATTGATCGCTACCTCCGAGAGACAGGGTACTTCCCGGCAGCAAGGTATAGTCGCCTAATTGTTTTAAATACTCGCGCAACCGGACTCGCGGCTTGACTAACGCGCACAACAGGCGATCGTAGCTGCACAGCGGGGCGGTCGTGTACTCCACATTACGGCTATCAGGCTCCCGGACAAATCCCTCTAGATCGGCAACTATGCGATCGGAGAGACCGACAACCTCACCTTCGGGAGTACCGGTATACATTTCTACTTCAAAGCCTTTTGATAGCAGCACGTTTGTTCCTCAGCTAAGTTGAGTGCTAGTTTCAAGTATCCCAAAAATTGGCCTGTTCGTACTATCTTCCACGAGGCAGAGTTGAAATTTTTCGCGACTGGCACTGAAACCAGGTTTTTCGGCGCCGGCAAGTTTGAGCGTTTGTGTTTTAGTTGCGATCGGGCTGCCACGACACATACTGCCATCGCAAAGAGTTTCCGAGGCGGTTTTAGACTCACAAAGGCTGTTTGTTCGATCGCGAGCGTGTTTCATTGGGTATTCGTGACGATCGAACTTATGGTGAATAGAACCCACTCCTACCTCAGTTCGACATCTGTTTTCTGCCTTGAGGGGGATAGCCGCAGATATATCTTGGGTGCGATTCTAAAAGAGGGCTCTGCAATATTTTTGAGCTATAATATTAACCCCTAAAAATCCCTGTGAAAGAGCAAGAAAGAACCCCTCCCAATTTTTGGAATATGCTAAGCAATTTAGCCTTAGTCCGGTTTTTGCTTTTATTTGCTTCTGGTTGGGCTGGACTGCAACTTTTAGCTTACTTTGAAACAGCAGTCGCGGTTTTCACTATTGCTGCACTCGTGGCTTTTTTACTCAACTATCCGGTGCGAACTCTCCAGAGATTTTTACCGCGAAGTTTAGCTGTCGCCTTCGTTGTCTTGCTCACCATTTTAGTTTTTGGCGGTCTCACCGTCACTGTAGGCGTCACTCTTTTATCTCAAGGACAGCAATTAATTGACAGCATGACGGAATTTCTGAATGCTCTGGCGCCTCTGTCCGAGCGCATCGAAGCATTCCTGCGGGCGAGAAACCTGCAAGTTAACCTGCGAGTTATTGAGGAACAACTGCGAAATCAAGCTTTGGCGGGAGTTGTATCGAGTATTGCTTTTTTACAAGTATTTTTAACCAATTTATTAAATTTAATATTAATTATGGTCGTGGCTTCTTTCATGTTACTTGATGGAGAGAGGCTGTGGGTGTTGGTTCTCAAATTTATACCCCGACACCTGCACAGGCGTTTAAGTTTAACAATAGAGCGAAACTTTTTAGGATTTTTTCAGGCCCAAATTTTGTTAATGTTATTTTTGACAACAGCAAGTTTTTTGATTTTTCTGCTGTTAGATGTGAAATTTCCCTTGATTTTAGCCTTTATTATTGGATTGTTTGATTTAGTTCCAGGGATCGGAGCGACACTGGGCATTAGCTTAGTTTGTTTTATTGTATTGTCTCAAAATGTGTGGCTATCTTTAAAAGTATTGGCAGCTTGCATTGTTTTGCAGCAAATTCAAGACAACTTTATTCATCCGAGACTGATGCAAAATTCGCTTAACCTCAACCCGGTAGTGGTATTTTTTGCACTGTTAGTGGGGGCGAGAGCCGCAGGACTTCTAGGTATATTTCTGGCTATTCCCCTAGCGGGAGTGATAGTTAGCTGGTTTGACATTGAAGAAATGCAAGCGGAAGGTTAATTGATACAGCTCTCCTATTTTATATCAAATCCGGCTGAAAATTTCGGTTTTAACAGGCCCACTAGAAGTCCAATGCTTCAAAAACTCTCCTGTGCCTCAAGCGACACTAAAAGTAAAGAGAAAAAAGCAATGGATGGTACACCTTACTGCCTAAAATTAATGAATAAATTGCAAGTCGGTAGGAAATCTTTCTTCTTCTGGTTCTGGATCGTAAATGTAATCGCAGTCAAAGCGCAGAGCTTGAGAGTGGCGGCTGATAGAAAATCCGCAATTAGTCACCATTTCTGTAGTAAATGTTGCCATGACTAACTCAATGAGCTTTCTGTAGGAAATGTTAGGCAGTTGAACGTAATAAGTGCGTCTGGCAAAAAAAATTCTCTCATCTTTGGGTAGAATTATGCCATTAATTCTGTGGGCGTGTTGAATCGGCTTGATATAGGTTTCAATAAACTGGGACTGATTTTTTTGCAGTCTTGCTAATCTTTCGTGTTGCAACCAGCTCATTTGAAACACAATTTTAATAAATTCAAAGCCCAAAATGTAGTTAAAAACATTATTGCGTTCTTCTGTATTCAAGACGAAGCGGAGTGCAGATTCTAAATATTGGTCAGTTTCTCGCCGCGATTGTTGAGCTGAGTGGATATAAAATTGTTTGATGTAGCTTCTTAAATCGGATTGGTTTAATTGTTTTTTGACTCGAAATCTGATTAAATACTCTTTGACTCGGTGTAGAGTATCTACATCTTCAAACATTTTTGAGACTAAACCGTCGGCTGTATAATCATCTAAGAATTCTGCTTGCAAGTCGGGAGTAGATGCACACAATATGTAGCAGAGGGACAAGACATAGCGCCGCTGGTTCCAAGGCAAGCTTTGGGCCCAATCTTTAACTTCTACAGGGAGTTTTTGGAACACGGTATCTGTGTGGGGGAGTTGAGCAAGGTCGGCATATTTATGTTTTTGTTTAATCATTGCCTGAAACCTTATATTAGTAAGTATAAAGAGCAGTAGAGCGCAGATTATGGGAGGGGGAAGCTGCGACGGAGGGTTGCAAGTTATTGTGTCTTATTTTATTGCCATCTATCTAAATATACATTCTGTAGGGAAGAGCGGGCGTGATCTGTCTCACACTTTTGCGGATTTTAAATCACAAATTCTAGCTCTTCGCATCACATTTGGGGGCGGCGAGTGTCACGGATAAAACTTATTCACGTCACTGGATCAACAGCGGGTGTCGTTGATGATTAAGTCGGGTGATTCATAAGTTTTTGTTAGTAACAATTACTGAGATCGATCGTGAACTTGACTACAAGTATTTTTCCGAAAAATCAGTGCCAAGACTTAACTTTTCGCGATCGCCCGCCTCGTGCAACCAGTGCGACAGTGGCTTGATAGCATTGCAGTGGGAGAGCCATCAACAACTCTGTGGTGTGCCAACTTATACTCGCCCGCAATTCTTGTGAGAGAGATATTCCGTTATGGGGAGACCATCTTTTCTACATACCGCCTATGTGCAAGCTTAATCCTGTGTATCAGGAATTAATGGATTTACGCTTTCGCTTGCTCTCGTTTTTGGGCGGGGTCAGCCAAAACAGAGACAAGTTTCCGACAAGAGTGGTAAGCCACCCAAAATTTTAGATCCTAGTTCCCGCCGCCAGATGTATCTGTGGAGTAAATCTAAAATCTAAAATCGACTGAGGTATGCGCGGAAGATGTAACACGGTACTCCTGATTGAGGGGTGTCATACCTCGATCGCCCCTTAATATCAATTATTTATGGGGTCTGTGGCTCTGGTAGTTGCGAGAGCCATAATTTAAGCCATAATTGTTGATAATATCGATGGATGCCTCTCGATAGGAGCGGGTATCCATTGTGGCGCTTAAGCCAAAAATAACATCAAACGGTACCAGCAAAAACAATAACTATAAAAATAATTTAATAATTTACGTGGACTCAGGGAAGTGAATATGTTTAACGCAACTGAACTGCTGATTAAGGCTTTTGTCAATCGCCTGATTGAAGGCTACCGCCACACTTATGGCGGCTTTAAATCTGACTATGGAGAGATTATTGCTTGGGTGGCGAATATGGCTTTAGAAAATATTGCTAATAGCGATGCTCTTTACCACAATGTCGAACACACTATTTTAGTAACCTTGGTGGGACAAGCAATTCTGGGTGGGAAGCACATCCGCGAAGGGGGTGTTTCCTGCGAAGATTGGCTGCACTTCCACATTGCTTTGCTATGTCACGATATCGGGTATGTTAAAGGTGTTTGCCGGCAAGATAGAACAGATTTGAGACTGTATGCGACGGGAATAGGCGACCTGAAATTAATGCTGCCTCCGGGGGCGACGGATGCTAGTTTGATGAATTATCATGTCGATCGCGGAAAAATGTTTATTGACGAGCGTTTTGGCGGTCATAAACTGATTGATGCTGAGCTGGTTAAGCGTAATATTGAGCTGACTCGTTTCCCGGTTCCGGCCGATGAAGATTATCAAGATACGGTAAATTATCCGGGTTTAGTTCGCGCTGCTGATTTAATTGGTCAGTTGAGCGATCCGCGATATTTGCAAAAGATTGCTGCGCTGTTTTACGAATTTGAAGAAACTGGGCAGAATCGGATTTTGGGATATCAAAATCCGGGGGAGTTGCGGGATGGTTATCCGAAGTTTTATTGGAATGTGGTTTATCGGTATGTGAAGGATGCGATCGGCTATTTGGAACTGACACAGCAGGGGAAACAAGTAGTTGCTAATTTAAGTGCAAATGTTTTTCGGGTGGAGCATTCTCAGGTGCCAGAGTCTGCGGTGGCTGTAGTTAGCTAGGGTTTGGGTAGATGCCGGGCGATCGCTCTTTTTTGGAATAAGTAGATCGCTCTAGTTAAATACTGCTGCATAGTCAGGATAGCTGAGATGTTGCACCATTCTCAATAATCCTTTCAGGACGAGATCTTCTGCTCACCCACAAGAAAATCAACTCTTTGTCAAACCGGCTCGAAAGCCTGTGCGAGCCAGAATAGTGAAAGATGTGAGGATAAACGACTTGCACAAGGATTACAACAGGAATTGTAGCAAGTAATGCAGCAAGGAATGAGAGAAAATGCTCGGGAAATTTCTAGGCAACTTCTCAATCTACTTGACAATAAAAGCATTACTCAAAAAACTGGTTTGAGGGTTGAAGATATCCAAAATTTACGGGAGGATGAAAGGAAGGAAAAAAGGACGATCGCACAATTAGTACACCTTTTCTCATTACCAGACTTAGCCTGGTAGCCCAGGCTTTTGAGGCTCTGCCTCTTTGATTGAGAATGACGTTAAATATTAAGTCTCATCCCATTGAGGCTCAAGGATGAGTCTGCCCTCCGTCTAAAGGAAGATTTCATTAAATGAGTAAATTCCGTATGATGCTTTAAAAGTCAGTTAGAGGGGAAAGCTATCTCCGACTCTAGCTCCGCATAACTGACCAATCTTACAATGTAAAAAAATACATCTCATGACATCAGTCACTCCCAATCAAACTTCCTCTCAATACGAAGTTACAGAACCAGAAGACAAAATTGATTCTCTGGTAGAAGAAGTTAAGCCAGAAAGCGAACTCGATTTAGAATTTCTCTATACCAGAGACATTGAATTTCGCCAAGAAACAATTTATTTTATTGTAGTCGATCGCTTTTACGACGGCGACCCCGAAAATAACGAAGGCCCAAACCCAG
The DNA here is from genome assembly GCF_036705385.1 of Microcoleus sp. B3-A4. Taxonomy (NCBI): domain Bacteria; kingdom Bacillati; phylum Cyanobacteriota; class Cyanophyceae; order Oscillatoriales; family Microcoleaceae; genus Microcoleus; species Microcoleus sp. B3-A4. The sequence continues at coordinate 63,092 of NZ_JAUBUI010000030.1, forward strand.
AACTTTACGATCCAGAAGGCAAAGATTGGGGGAAATATTGGGGTGGCGATTTGCAGGGAGTTATCGACAAACTCGACTACTTAAAAGATATGGGTGTTACCGCAGTTTGGCTGACTCCACTGTTCGAGCAAGTAGAAGCATTATTTGTTGAACAAGCAGCGATTCACGGCTACTGGACTAAAGATTTCAAGCGACTCAATCCCCGCTTTATTGCCAAAGGCGACAATCCTTCTATCAACCAAACACAAGAAACTAAAAATACCATATTTGACAAGTTAGTAGACGAGTTGCACCAGCGAAATATGAAACTCGTACTCGATATTGTCTGCAATCACAGCAACCCAGATTTTAGTGGCAAAAAAGGGGAACTCTACGACGACGGCATAAAAATAGCTGACTTTAACGACGATGAAGATAACTGGTATCACCACTACGGCGAAGTCACAAACTGGGAAGATGAATGGCAAGTCCAAAACTGCGAACTGTCGGGTTTAGCAACTTTCAACGAAAACAATATTGCCTACCGGAATTACATTAAGTCAGCAATTAAACAATGGCTCGACAGAGGTGTTGATGCTTTGCGGGTTGATACAGTTAAGCATATGCCTATTTGGTTTTGGCAGGAATTTAATGCTGACATCTTAGCACACAGACCTGATGTTTTCATTTTTGGCGAATGGATTTACAGCGATCCTAGAAACGATCGTTCTGTGGAATTTGTCAACGAATCGGGGATGACTATTTTAGATTTTGGTCTGTGCGTGGCAATCCGAGAAGTATTGGGAAAGGGTGCGGAGGCGGGATTTAAGTTAGTCCAAGATGTACTGAATTTGGATCACCGCTACTACGGGGCTACGGAGTTGATTACTTTTATTGACAACCACGATATGCCGAGGTTTCAGTCGTTGAATCCCGATCCAGAAATGCTGCGGTTGGCGATAGGTTTAATTATGACAACTCGCGGCATTCCCTGCATTTATTACGGCACTGAACAGTATCTGCACGATGATACAGATGGGGGAAATGACCCCTACAACCGCCCGATGATGGAAAAGTGGGATACTGATTCGCCAATTTACCGAGATGTGCGTTTGCTGTCAGGATTGCGGCGGCTTAATCCAGCTATTTCGATGGGGAGTCAGTGGCAAAAATATCTAACTGCTGATGTTTATTGTTACGTGCGCCGCTATCGCGATTCGGTGGTGTTTGTAGCGATTAATCGTGGCAATGCTGTTACAATTGAAGAGGTTGATACTGAGCTGCCTGATGGAGAGCATACGGAGGTTTTATCGCGCCGTAAGTTTGAAGTTAAAGACGGGATGCTGTACAACTTAGAGTTGGGTTCGCGGGAAGTAATGATTTTTAGCCGCGTCGGAGAGCGAGTTAAGGCGACAACTATTGTGCGGGCGCAGCTTAACAGCGTTAAAACTCAGCCTGGGGAAAGAATTGTGGTGATTGGAGATTGTCCTGAATTAGGAAATTGGGATATTAGTAAGGGTTACCCCCTAGAGTATATCAATACTAATACTTGGTTTGGGGAAATTCCTTTTAATGAAAGTGCGGGGAAGTTGATTTCTTATAAGTATGCGCTGTTACGGGAAGGACTGTCGCCGCTGCGAGAAAATCTGGTTTGTCGCCGCTGGGTTTTAGTTTCGGAAGGGACTGTGAAATGGCGGGATAAGTGGGCGAGTGGACGGGAGTCTTAATAGTTTGGATTTGTGAGTTTTGAGTGAGACCGTCCTAGGCACAGAAACCGGGTTTTATGAACGAAAATACTTCCTTAAGGGTTTCGATTATGTTTTAACAACCCGGTTGATTTACTAGCTACGTAACTGCTGTAAGATTTAATTAGTAACTGCCACTCATAATTCATTATTTTTTAAATATGACCTGGGGGGTGACAAAGAGGTCTACGAGATAGACTGTATAAGGGTTGCAGCCCGCATACCTTGTTGATAAAAGCGGCGTTTAGAAGGGTTAACTTCATTAACTGTTCCACCTCCAAAGAATATTGTTCTAGATAATTAACCCACTTTTCTCCATCTAATCCAACACCAAATGTACTCCGTCTGCGATATTTTTTCTTTGGTTCTGTGCGACGAGATACATATTATTGTACCTGCTTTTTCTTCAGTTCATTACCTTGAAATATTGCCCAAGTGTACGCCAGTTTCATGAGCAGAATTATGTTAATTAGTCGGTTCCCTTTGAGGCTTGTTCCTTCAACATCGTAGCCTCCTGTTTTACAGTCTCGGAACATTTCTTCAATGCCCATCCGCTGCTTATAAGCCTTGAGCGCTGAGCGCAATGAGTCTAAGTCCGTGAGAATAAACCAGGCTTCTTTAACTTGATATTTCCCCGAGTTTCTTTTCCACTTACAAGCAAGATCAAACCCGGTAGTAGGTAGAGTTTTCCTCACTTTTTTTACTTGAAGATACAAAGAAGTTCCGGGTACTATTCCTAATTCATCCAACCGTTGCCAAACTAAATGTTCTGTTTCGATACAAAGATTCTTTTTCAGTCTTAAGCAAAAAGACACACCCTTTTCCTTAAGCCAGTTTCCCAAATCAACAGAACAAAATTCACGCTCTCCTAAAACGATGACTTTATATTCTGAAAATAATGGTAAAACTTGCTCTAAATTGGTAGTTTGTGACTCGAAGTTACTATTTCCTAATTTGGGCAACAGCGACCAGTATAATGGAATTGCCCTTCGCTCCCAAATCAGGCTAACCATAAAGAGATTAATGCACCCCCATTGACTCCGGTCGATTGCAATTGATAAACGAGTACCAATACGGCAATAAGTGGTCAACCAATAAGTAATTAAGGGGAACCAAATTAATGAGATAGTTAAGTTTGGTAAATCCAGAAATCTTTGTAGTTTTCTACGCCGACTTTCCGTTGTAATTGGGTAAGGAAATACCCGGGAGAGTCGTTCTAATCTCACTTGTTTTTCTGATTGCATCACAGATAGCAAAGTTGTCATTACAAGAAACTGAGCTGATGTCAGTTGTTTTTTTAAATGAGTCTGGTAAAATGTTGGTATCATTATTTTTTGGATAGGCAAGCGTGTAACAATTATGCTGCCTATCTTTTTTGAGCAGCGGATTGGCTCAATCCTCACCACCTCTCGGTTTCAGGCTGGTTGTCACCCCCCCAGAAATATGACTTACGTAATAAATCGTTTGGCTTTTTATTTATAGCAGTAAGGTTTGCATTTTGCATCCTCCGGACGTGAGTTATGGTGCGCGGAGGCGCACCCTACATTTTTATTAAAGCGATCGCAACTTCTGGGCTAAAACATCGACATAAGGTTCGCTGCTGTGCTGGTTCACAACCATTTCGTAGCCCCGCTGCGCTTGAGATTCAGCTTCTTGAGGATTTTTTAGCAAATGGACGATCGCCTCGCGCAAACCTGCTGCATCTCCCACGTTTACAACTTTGGCAATATCGGGGGTGGCTAAATAATCGACCATACCTTGAGTCCGAGTAATAACGACCGGTCGCTTGCAGGCCATTGCTTCCAGTAAAACCTGCACTCCCGCAGCATATTTATTGTCCACCAAACAAACTGCAATTACGTCTGCATCGCGGTAAAGCTGCAGTAAATCTGGCCATTCATAGAATTTGCGGGACATATTTTCTGGCATAGTATCGGGGAAAGCTTTCGATAAAGCCTTGGCATCTTTAGAAAAACCGCTAATTTTTACGTCAACATCTAAGTCAGCAGTTGCTGCTGCTAAGAGTCTGTAGTCGCGCTTTTCTAATCCGACGCTAACAACTGTTTGCCGCTTTTTCTCGCCAGAAACTGGACCCGGTGTGAAAAATTGGGTGTCTGTCTGTTCTAGAAGCACTAAAATGCGCGATTCAGGTATAGCTAAATAGCTGCGGATGAAGTCAGTTTGAGGGCGGGCGTTGACCATGAATAGGTCAATTTTTTCAGCCAAACCGAATAGTTTCAGGGCGACGTGGCCGCGCGGCCGATCGATATTGTGGAAATATACAACAATTTTCGGGCGCTTGGGCAATTGGCCACACACCGCCGCCACTGGAATCCCAATGTCCTCGCCCGTACAAAATATCACGTCGTCGCTGCTGACTTGCTTGGACAATTTGCGCGCGGCGGCCCAATGTTCGGGTTTAGAAGAAATTTTCGATCGCAGCTTGTCGCTCAACGATATCGCTTCGCCATCCGGGGCATGAACGGTGGCATTTAAGCGGTCTCTGAGAGCTCGCAGAACGTGGCGAGGGCATTTGCCGAGTTTTGCATCGCGGTCAATTCCATCTAGGTCTATTTTGCGACCTAATGCCAAATGGTATTTCAAACTCTTCTCCTTATAATTCGACTGGTGCTGCCACAAATTATCTAACCTCAGAAGATTCTATCGTCTGCTGTTGAACGTGCTGGTTCGATCGATCAATTTTAGATTTTAGAGTTTAGATTTGACTCTACAGATAAATCTGGGGGGTTCTCCCTCATGTCTAAATTTTTGTGAGTTCCACGAATCCTGTCTGGGGCTTGTATAGCAACGGCCCTCACGGTTAGGAAACCGGGTTTATGGACACCCGCGCGCAAATCCTGTACGAATCAAAAACAGTGAAACGCGCCGATCGATTCCAAGGACTTAAGCTTTTATGCTGAAGTTAGCTAAAGAATTTATGTTTAACCCCATGTATATTTCTCCAGAGCAAGATCAAAAAATTCGCTACACCATGCGCGAGTGCGGTCAAGAAGCTTACAAGCTAGCAGCCAAACCTTTTGAAGTTTCCGAGAAAGGGCCCAACGACTACGTGACGAGTATCGATCAATACCTAGACCGACAACTATCGGCAGCATTTAGCGCTTTGTTTCCTGAAGACGGCAGGATCACCGAGGAAAACGACACCTCCAGAGCAGCTTACGGGGCCAATTACCAGCGCCTCTGGTGCATCGATCCCCTCGACGGGACGGAAGAATTTATTCGGGGAAAACTGCACTACGCTTCGATGGTGGGGCTGCTGCTGGAAGGGGAACCGGTGGCCGGCTGGCTCTACGCCCCGGCTTTTGACCAAATGTATTTTGGGGGCAAAGATTGGGGATTGTTCCAAACTGTGGGAACCCAAGCGCCGCAGCCGATCGCGCTGTGCAAACCCCCGGCCCCGACAGCGGAAAATTGTAAAATTATTCTGGGAGACAAAGACCAGAAAAACTACGCCGGGGCGATCGCCCAAAGCATCCCCGGAGCAGAATTTTACTCGCTGGGCAGCTTTGGCTTAAAAGTGATGGAAGTTATCTTCGGTCGAGCTGGTTTATACCTGTATCTCAACGGCAGAGTTAAAGTGTGGGATACCGCCGGCCCTCTGGCTTTAGCAAAAGCAGCCGGATTGGTGTGTTGCGATATGCAAGGTCAACCGCTGAGGTGGACTAAAGATGCGATCGAGCCGGAGACTCTGGCCCACACGCAGTCAATCGCGATCGGCTGGCCGGAATACATAGAACCTCTGTTGGGTAAAGTTCAACAGGCAGTGGCAGGCTTGTAAACCCGTTTAAGATTAAAGAATCTGCCAATTTTACGTGAACCGGGCCTGTGCACCCTTATCATCAATTAAAGGAGCAACAGATTGTTTGTGTTCCCAAACATCGATCGTTCCCTAGCTGTTGGGTGTCGCCTAATCATATTTCCCACCTCCGCGAGTTTGCATGAAGACAGAAGCTTTCAGTGAGCTATTTCCTCTATTTAAGGGTGCTAACCCAGAAACCTTGGGAGGGCTGCTATCAAATGCCGTCAAGCATGAGTATCCCCCGGGCCGAGCTGTGGTAATGGAGGATTCTTGGGGCAACGCGATTTACTTTGTCGTGTCTGGCTGGGTAAAAGTCCGGCGCTTGTCAAACGATCGAGCTGTATCAATGGCTATTTTAGGACGGGGTGCGTTCTTCGGCGAAATGGCAATTCTTGACGAATCTCCCCGATCGAATGACGTACTTGCTCTATCGCCGGTGCGGCTGCTGAGCGTCACAGCTCAGCGATTTATCCAAACCCTGTTTAAAGACCCGCAATTGCACCACCGGATGCTGCAACTGATGGTGCGGCGGCTCCGCCAAACCAATCACCGCTATCAACTCCGAAACCGCCAGCCAGCGGTTAAACTAGCAAATACTTTAGTCGAGCTGGCAGAAAACTACGGTCAGAAAACTGCTGAGGGCAAAGATATCTTCAATATTCCTTATGAAGATTTAGCGGATGTCACAGATATCACCCTAGATGAAACCAGCAAAATTATGGAAAAACTCGATAGTAAAGGTTGGATCAATATCGATCCAGACCGCCAAACTATCCATTTGATCAACCTCAAGCACTTGATTAATTTGGCAAGTCAATGACTGATGTTACTTCTTTGGATACCTCGTCCGCTGCCGGCAATTGTCAGGGGCAACTAACAGCACCGACAATTCAATATTCGGTGGCGATGCCCAATCCTGAATCCCACCTCTTTGAAGTAACTTTGCGCGTGCAAGGTTGGTCGAAGCCGGTTCTGGATTTAAAAATGCCTGTCTGGACTCCCGGTTCATACTTGGTTAGAGAGTACGCCCGCCACTTGCAAGATTTTAGCTCCCAGGCGGGCGAGCGAGCTTTACCTTGGCGCAAGCTCAGCAAAAATCACTGGCAAATCGAGACCGATTCGGTATCAGATGTCACGGTTCGCTACCGTATTTTTGCCAACGAACTGACAGTGCGAACCAATCACTTAGACTCGACTCACGGTTATTTCAATCCGGCGGCTTTGTGCTTTTTCTTGCCCGGTTTTGAGCGCCACTGCTACACCGTGACCGTTGTGCCGCCGAAGCCGGAATGGCGCACAGTTACTGCTTTGCCACCTGTTTCCGGGCAAAATCTTACTTTTGCTGCAGCGGATTTTGACACTCTCGCAGACAGTCCTTTTGAGATTGGCTATCACGAAGTATACGATTTTGAAGTAATGGGAAAACCCCACCAGCTAGTTGTTTGGGGAAAAGGCAATTTAGAACCCGAGCGGGCGATTCGAGACATCCAAAAAGTTATCGAAGTCGAGGCAAAAATGTTCGGCGGTTTGCCTTACGAACGCTATGTGTTTTTACTGCATTTGTCTGGCTCGGGTTTTGGTGGTTTGGAACACAAGGAGTGCTGCACTCTCAACTATCCGCGTTTTAATTTTCGGGCTAAGGAAAAGTACGAACGCTTTATTCAGTTGGTGGCTCACGAGTTTTTTCACCTCTGGAATGTCAAGCGCATTCGACCAAAAGCTCTGGAAGTATTTGACTACGAAAAAGAGAACTACACTCCTTCTTTATGGTTTTCTGAAGGGACGACCAGTTATTACGATTTGGTGATTCCTTTTCGAGCTGGCCTCTACAGCGTGAAAGGTTATTTCCAATGTATGGCTAAGGAAATCACTCGCTTGCAGACGACTCCGGGGCGGAGTGTACAGCCTGTCAGTGAGTCGAGCTGGGATGCTTGGATTAAACTTTATCGCAGGGATGCTAACAGCGACAACTCGCAGGTTTCCTATTATTTGAAAGGGGAGGTTGTTTCGTTTTTGCTCGATTTGTTGATTCGAGCCAGACACGGCAATTCGCGATCGCTCGACGATGTGATGCGTTTGATGTGGCAGCGGTTTGGCAATGCTAATTCGGCTGAAAACGGCGATTTTGAACAGAAGTCGGGAACAGACGCCAAGTCGGCGCATCTGACATCAAACGGACAGTTAAATTCTCCTTCGCTGCCGGCAGAAATAGGCTTTACTCCCGAAGAGTTGCAAAGTGCGATCGAATCCGTCGCTGGCATCGATTTGAGCGACTTTTTCGCGCGCTATATTGACGGCACAGAAGAGTTGCCTTACAACCAGTATCTCGAACCTTTCGGGCTGGAACTCATCGCAGGTGAAATTGACCAAACGCCTCGCATCGGTTGGACGCTGGGAACGGAAAACGGCCGGGAAATGGTGAAATTTGTCGAAGCTGAATCTCCCGCCCAATTGGCCGGAATTGATGCTGGGGACGAGTTGCTGGCGATCGCAGGTTTTCGGGTAAATTCAGAACAAGCGAGTGAGAGGCTTAAAGATTATCAGCCGGGGGACACAATAGAGGTGACGGTTTTTCACCAAGACGAACTGCGGACTTGTCGTGTTACTCTCGCGCCGCCCCGCCCTGGCCGCTACTCGATCGTGCCCGTGGAAAAGCCCACTGCTATTCAGAAACAAAACTTTACTGGATGGCTAGGAGTTCCTTTATCGAAATTGTGACATAAATAAAGGGGAAAGGGAAAGAAAAGACAAGAAGGAATCAGGCGCAATTCCCAATTCCCAATTCCCAATTCCCAATTCCCAACTCCCAATTCCCAATTACCAATTTTGATTATGCAAACCCCACCTCCTCCATCAATTACACCCCGCCAGATGAATCTGCTGAGGATTGTTACTTCTATGGCCTGGGCTGACGGTCAACTCGCGACAGAAGAAGTTGATTTAATGCTCGATCGCTTTTGCGGTTTGTTTGCCTCTGATACCGACGGACAACAAATGCAAGAAGAACTGCGGGATTATATCATGCAAAATATCCCCCTTGATGAGTTGATCGGTCAACTAGAAACTCAAGAGGAAAGGGAATTAGTCCTGCAACTCGGCTATGAAGTGATTTCTTCTAGTTCTCGCACTCCCGATGAACCAAAAATTAACGCTGAAGAAGCTGCTGCTTATCAAAAATTAGTGCAGTTGCTGAATCTTTCAGAGGATGTGGTCAAGCGTATTGAAGCTGAAGCATCGGCGGGAGATAGTTCAGAGGGAATTGTCGAGAAGATGGCTCAAAAATTAGAAAAGTTCATCAAAGGCTAGTTCGGGACTTGCGCGCGCTTGGCTTAAAAACCCGGTTGATTCCTAGATTTCTTGTTACTAAACCTGGAATTTTTCGTAGAAACCGGGAATAAGCCCCCCATGCCTAAGTCTTGTTAGGTAAGTATCGGAATAATATTTTTATGACTGCAACTATTTAGGGCTTGCTGAATAAAAGCCAAAAGATTTACGAGGTTTGGGTTATGCGAGCGCACGATGGGTACTCAGGTGCAAG